>SKJA01000132.1 GCA_007116105.1 Candidatus Izemoplasma sp. | reverse complement strand
CGTGAGACCACGTTTAAGCAACACCGTCAACAACGTCACATGAAGTCCTGAGACCGCAAACAAATGCATCATTCCAAGACGTTTCACAGCCTCATCGAAGGAAGGATCAAACCCGCGACGGTCAGCCAACACCAAAGCCAAGAGGAGCGATTCAAAATACGGTGTACCCGTGATGCGCTCGCGCATCCATGTCGACACATCAAAACTTGATGCAAGGCCCAAATCTTCCCACGTTTGGACGTCAATAAAGCCTAAGACACGGGTGGCTTTTAAATACTTAGGATAATCAAATGCGCCTGGAAACGTCGGCCCATCCGGGTGCGACACAGTCCCCGTGACACGCACACGATGGTGTCTAGGAACAGTCTCTTGAGTGCGAAAGTAATAGTGCCCTTGACGTGTTCTTATGCGCACACGGTCACTGTATTCACCCACACGGACGTCATCCACAACACCCTCAATCAAGACCGAACTCCCCGCGTGTGGTAAGGAGGTTAAATGCAGCGTATACCGCAGTGCATAAAGACACAGAAAAACCATGAGCAACCGCCACAAAAGCACGTCGTAGCGATACATTGCAACGCCATAAAAAAGCGCAAAGGGCATGAGAAAGGGGGTGTCGATTGCTAAAATAGCCAACGTCACCCCCAACAACAAATAGAGCGACTGCCCTTTAATGTGTGAGATACTCACGTATGGCCTCGAGGGTGCTAGGCCCCACATTACGCACGTTCAGTAGTGCTTCTAACGACGCAAAGGGTCCGTGTTCAGCACGATAGGACACAATGTTTTTAGCGGTCGCGGCACCGATGCCTGGGAGCGTGGTGAGCAACGCTTCATCCGCGGTGTTGATGTTGATACGTTTGGGCACACTTTGGGTCGGGGGATGGTTGTCTTCAAAGGGTAGAGTGTGCTTGTTTAAAATCGTATAGGCTTCCCCATCACGGAGCTGTTGCGCTTGATTGATCGAGAGTGTGGTGGCCTCTTGTGTCAATCCGCCAGCGCGCTCAATGAGTTGAAAGAGACGGTCTTCATGACGCATTTTATAGACGCCAGGACGCTTGACTTCACCACGGATGTCAACGTAAATATAGGTTTGTTCAGCGGGCTTCATTGGTGCTTGGATGTCATGGAAAACATCGCGGAGCGGGGGTGGTTGTGGCCGCGAAGAGCGCATGAAAAGCCATGAACCAATCATAAGCACCACCACGATGAGTCCAATCTTTGTTTTATGCTTGGTCATTGAGAACCTCCTTTACTCCATTCATACGCAGGATTTAGAAGGTTACTTATGACAATAAAAAAAGTCTTCACCGAGTGACGATGAAGACATGACGGTCCTTTAATGTTTTTCGTTGCACGGAAGCAAATTTTGATAGTTTAGAGATCAACGTCGCAGGTGAATAACTGCGTTCTTGAATCACAGTGTTTTTTAAGCCATCACTGAAATGATGTTCAAGACTGCACGCGTGGGCGCCGTGTTGGACCGTCCACGTCAGTGATTGCCCCTTTACCGGCAGTGTTTCTTGATACCCGATGAGGCTTTGAATGTATTGACACGTCAAGGAGTCAAAAATGAAACGCCCTTTATCTTTTAGGGCTTGAAAGACCCTATCAAAGAAAATCTGGACCGCGTCAAGGTCAGGCAAATGATTGATCACGTCCATCGACGCCACAATCAGTTCAGCTTCTAAAGGATAGTGTGCAAGCATCGATTGTTGAAGGTAGTTCAAACGCAACCCTTCTTGCAGGGCGTACTCTTGAGCCTTATCAAGCATCGTCGCACTGGCGTCGAGCAACGTAACATCGTACCCTTGATGCGCTAAATACCGGCCCATAAGGCCTGTGCCTGCGCCGACATCGAGTGTCTGACAGGGTGTGGTTTCACGCATGACGATTTGACGTAGTTCGTGAAGGCGGGTTTGGTCGTGGAAGCGCTCGTAAAACGGTGCCAACAAGGCGTAGGAATCACGCGCCGTCATAGGCCCAATGTGGCACATCTGGCCACAATTTTTCAAAGTGATAAAACGCGCGTTCGTCACCTAAAAAGACATTGACAATGATCTCTTCAGCGTCGATCAACAGCCATGCGGCCTCATCGTCACCTTCTGTTTTTGGCATCGCCAATGACGATTCCGTTAGGGCGTCTTTCACACGTTTTGCGCTGGCTTGTAATTGTCGTTTATTGGTCGCCGTGGTTAACACGACATAATCAAAAAACGGACTGCGTCCCCGCATGTCGTAGACTAAGATGTCGAGTAGTTTTAAATCGTCTAAGCTTTTTAAAATTAAATCAAGTTTTTTCATCAAGAACTCCTTTATAGTGTGCTAATGTTTCAAGAGCAACCTCAGGCACAAGATCGCCTTGAGATTGATGGTAGTCTGTCGCAAACGATAACGCGGCGTAGACCGCTTCATCCAAATCGTTAAACGCTAACGCATGGACGGTTTTTGCCGTCGCATGAGGGCGGTGTGGTTCGCAATAATCTGCGACAAAGATGATTTTTTCACACAGACTCATCGCAGGTCGGCCCACGGTGTGGTAGCGGATGGCGTTGAGAATGTCCTCATTGTCGATGTGGTAGGTTTCTTGCGCCACATAGGCGGCGGTGAACCCGTGATAAAAAGGTGCTGTGTAACGTTGAGCAAGCACCTCATCGCCATGCGCTTTGAGTTGTTCTAACTGCCACGCATGCGGGGCGTTTTTGGTGATGTCATGAAGCAGCGCCGCGACGGCACACGCGTGCCCATCGGCACCGTAATGTTTGGCCAGAGCCATCGCCGTTTCAAACACGCCATGGATGTGTTTTAAGCGACGCGGATCCCCTGCGAAAATGGTTTTTAAATCTTGTTGAATGTGTTCGATCATATCATCGCTTCTTTGACAAAGACCCGCATCGATTTGGGATGTCTCACCGACATCGTTTTAACCCCTTTAAGACTGACAAAACCTAATCCTGGTAAGACCAAGTCGTGTTTCTTTTTATGATCGAGGGTGAAGTGGCTCACACCGTAGTGCAGCTGAGCGCCTGAGGGCGGGGTCAACAAGGTGCCTAAATGTTGTTTGAAGAAGGCTTCGCTGCCTTCTAGTTTACGGCGATGGATGGCTAAACTTTGAGGGAGATACACGACAATCGAAGCCCGTTCTCCCGCCTCGTAATCAAGTTGCACTAACCCACCAAAAAAGAGCGTTTGTTCCGGATTGAGTTGATAGACACGACCTTTGATTTCACGTTCACTCATGAGCACATAGGCTTCATTTGCGGCTAAAAAACGTTGAATGCTGTGGTCGAGTAAAAGCCCTGGTGTGTCGTACAAAATACGAGATTCAAAAGGAATGGGAATCAGTGATTGCGTGGTGGCTTCTTGTTTTGAGGTGGTGATCACATCTTGTGAAACACCGGTGGCTCTTAGCATCGCGTTGAGCAGACTTGACTTGCCCACGTTGGTTGCGCCCATTAAGTATAAATCGAGGGTGGGCTCAAACGCATGCAGGCGCTCGATGAGCGCATCAATGTTTTGCTTTTTCTTCGCCGACACAAAGATGATGTCTTGATAGAAAATACCGTAGTCTTTAAAGCGTTTTTTAAGATGAAACAGAAGTTTTTGATCGTTTAAGACTTTGGGCAGTAAATCACGTTTGTTCATCACGATGAGGGTCGGCTTACTTTGAGAAAGTTTAATCAGCGAGGCTGGGATGGTGCCCTCAAAATCAAACGCATCCATCACCCACACCAACGCACCAGGTTTAGCGCTGAGTTCATCGAGGGTTTTACGCATCGCCGTTTCATCGTAAAAGGAAGGGGCATGAATGCCATAATGACGCATTCTAAAACAACGCTGGCACAACAGGTTTTCCTGTGTATCGAGCGCTTTAGGGGTATAAAAGGCTTGGTCTGGGTCCGTGTTTTGAAGTGGACCACCACAACCGATGCAATAGAGTGTTTCTTCACTCATAAGGTTTGAATCTCCTTCGCTTTTTCTGGTTCAATACGGCTGAGTTTGATGAGCATTTTTTGTTCTAAACGACGATTGAGTCGTGTGTACCACTTCTCAGACTTTCGTTTGATGGCACGCACTAAAATGGGATTCAGTCCAGCCCGATTGGCGCCCCAAACATCGGTCATCAATTGATCGCCGATGAACAGAGCCTTTTTGGGCGTGCTGCCCAGGTGTTTGAGTGCTTTGAAAAACGCCCCTTTGAGTGGTTTTTTAGCACTTTTAATCCAAGGGACACCCAGTGCTTCAGCGGTGGCTTGAACGCGTGCTGATGTACTGTTTGAGACAATCATCACTTTATAGTCAAGGGTGCTTAACGTCTCAAACAATTGATATATTTGGTCGGTCACGGTGCTGTCGTCGTAGGGCAGTAGGGTGTTGTCCAAATCATAAATGACGGTGTCATAGTGCTCACGGTACGCCTCATAATCAAGCTCAAACACCGTCTTATACACCGCCATGGGCAACACACGCGTAGCAGAAATAAGCCAATGAATCATAGTGTCTCCTCCGGATGTTTGAAGTACGCTGCATGATGCTCGTTTAACTCGTGTCGAAGTTGTTCATGACCCGGCAGAAGGCGACTTAAGGTTTGGTAAAACTCAGCGCCGTGGTGCGGGACTTTTAGATGGACAATTTCATGGACAAACACATATTCTAAGTAGGCTTTGGGATAATGAGCCAACACTAAGTTGAAGCTGAGCACGCGGTCTTTTGCATGACATGAGCCAAAACGTGTGCGATAGGGTTTAAACTGTAAGCGCGTGGCATCAAGGTTGATTTCTGATTGTTTACGCGCATAATCTTCTAACAGCCAAGAGACTTCTTTAGACAATAAACGAATCATGTAGTTTTTTAAGAGTTGTGCTTTTTTTTGGGGATCTTTCGTTTTGGTCATCACGGTGATGACGCCGGCGTGTAAACGCACCTCGTTGGTGGTGGACTCCATCCATTCAACGCGGTGAGGCTCGCCTTGAATGTCGATGTGTGTTGACCACATCAGATATTCGTCATAACTCCACACGTTAGGCAGTGTCTTCCGCCATGAAAGGTCTTGTTCTAACATCCCTTTGATGACATATTTAGGGGTGTATTTAGGCGCGGTGACACGGAAATGATGGTGGCCAAAAGGTTTGATGATGATCCGTTTTTGACTCGCGCGGAAAAAAACATCAAAACGATACTGTTGGCCTTCAAGTTCAAGATTGATGAACACTTAAAGCACCACCTTTAAGACCAACTTTGCCGCTTGCATGGAAGCTTTTTCAACAAACGTTTTGAAATCGTGTGTTTGCGCTTCACTGCCTAAGGTATCACTGATGGCACGAATGATCAAAAAGGGTACGTTCTCAAGTGTCGCGACATGGGCGATACCCGCGGCTTCCATATCGACGGCTTGAACCTGTGGAAAGCGTGACAAAATATGAAACAGTGTTTGTTTTGAGGTCACAAATTGATCGCCTGAAGCGATCATACCAAAGTGCACGGGAAAAGGACCACTTAAATCCATGGTTTTAAACCGTGCCAAAGAGGCTGCGTCTGCTTGAAAAGGTTCAGGGTGTTGAGGCAGAGCGCCAGGCGCATAATTAAAGGCTTTTAAGTCAACATCATGATAGACCACTTGGTCCGCAATCAACAAACTTTGAGGAGTCAGGGACAGCCCTCCCGCGACGCCGACATTGATGATCAGATCAAGATCAACGGTGCTTAAAAGCTTGGTCGTGGTGTAGGCTGCCTGTACTTTTCCCACACCACAAAGGACACCATAAAATTGATGGTGTTCGTGTTCTATCAAAAAACCCTCGAACCCGTCGAGTGGTTTTAGAGGATACCCTTTTAAAAGACTTTGAAACGCTTGTTTTTCAACGTCCATCGCAAAGATTAAGCCGATGCGCATCGAAACCCTCCTTTTAAAAAAAGAATGGGAGCCATTCTTTTTTAGTACACTTTAAGCACTTTGACTTTGACGACTCTATTGGCTTCGGTTTTGACTTCTTTTTCGTCGTTTTCTTTGAGGCCAATGATCGCTTTTCCAATCGGTGATTCGTTGGAAATTTTCAGCTCAAAAGGGTTGGCTTCTAACGAACCGACCAAGGTGTAGTCAAGGGCTGGTTTATCGTTGAGTTGTAGGCTGACTTTCTTCCCGATGCTCACGATGTTGCCTCTATTTTCTTTGATGAGTTCAACATTTTTTAAGACGTTTTCTAGTTCTTTGATGCGTGCTTCAATGCGCGCTTGTTCTTCTCTGGCCGCATCGTAATCGGCGTTTTCACTGAGATCACCTTGAGCTCGAGCGTCTTTAAGCGCTTCTAAGTTACGTGGGCGGTCGACCGACTTTAAACGTTCTAGTTCTTCTTTGTACCGATCAATGCCCGCTTGGGTCAATTGAAATTTATTATTTTCCATAGTGCCTCCTATTAAATACTGTTACAGTTTATCATATTTTGAGGCGCCGCTCAATTATTAAAACACAACTTTGCGTAAGAGATCATAAGGTTTTAAAGGAAAGGGCGCATTGATGGTGAGTTGAGCTTTGGGATTGGGTGCGTCAGGGATGGGACGATGGGCTTCATCAAGCAAGGATTCGACCGTAAAAGACAGTGTCTCACGTTGAGGAGAAAAGACTTCAATCACATCGCCTAAGGCAAACTT
>SKJA01000072.1 GCA_007116105.1 Candidatus Izemoplasma sp. | reverse complement strand
TCAGGACGATGTTCGAGATGATGATTGCTGTTTGCTTTTTTACTCTTGTCATCTCTGTTGTGGCATAGTTAAATTTGTAAACGTTGTTTTGATAGCGTTTCCAACTTACAATGACCCTATCAAACATTATTTATAGGAGGCTTTTTATGGAATCAACCTTCCGTGTACAAGTTCAACGCTTTGGCCGCTTTTTAAGCGGTATGGTGATGCCGAACATTGGCGCCTTTATCGCTTGGGGTTTAATCACCGCATTCTTTATCCCTACGGGTTGGATCCCGAACGAAACCTTGTCTCAACTCGTTGGCCCAATGATCATTTACATGCTGCCAATGCTGATCGGGTTTACCGGTGGTCGCTTAGTTTACGGCATTCGCGGTGGTGTGCTTGGTGTCATCGCAACCATGGGTGTCATTGTTGGAGCGGACATCCCGATGTTTATCGGCGCCATGGTCATGGGACCATTGGGTGGTTATGTCATCAAAAAAATTGACCAATGGCTTGAAGGCAAAGTGCCCACAGGCTTCGAAATGCTCGTCGCTAACTTCTCAGCCGGTATTGCTGGGATGTTGTTATCGATGCTTGCACTGCTCATCATCGGTCCTGTTGTGTTAGGGCTTAACAATGTCTTAGAAGCATTCGTCCGTGTGATGGTCGATGCAAACTTACTCCCCATCGCGTCGTTCTTCATTGAACCTGCGAAAATCTTATTCTTAAACAATGCAATCAACCACGGTATTTTAGGTCCTCTAGGGGTCGCCGAAGCCGCGGAAGCAGGAAAATCTATTTTCTTCTTACTCGAAACCAATCCAGGACCTGGTCTTGGCATCTTATTAGCCTTTTACTTCTTCGGTAAAGGGATGTCTAAAGAGAGTGCCCCAGGCTCGATCATCATCCACTTCTTTGGTGGGATTCATGAAATCTACTTCCCGTATGTCTTAATGAAACCGGTTCTTGTCTTAGCCGCGATTGCAGGTGGGGCAACCGGCGTATTCACCTTTGTTATTTTCAACGCTGGACTCGTTGCCACACCATCCCCTGGTAGTATTTTCGCTCTGCTAGCCATGACACCTCGTGGTGGATTCATCGGTGTCCTTGCCGGTGTTTTAACCTCAACCGTCGTCAGTTTCTTAGTGGCTTCGTTCTTCTTAAAACGAGACAAATCGTTGGTTGACAACTTAGCACAAGCACAAGCAAAAGTCAGCGAAATGAAATCCGCCGCAGACAAAAAAGTAAAAACCGTTGAGCGTATTGCCTTCGCCTGTGACGCAGGCATGGGATCATCCGCAATGGGCGCATCAACACTGCGAAACAAGTTTAAAAAAGCTGGCATTGAACTTGAAGTCATCAACTGTAGTTTAGAAGACATCCCAAGTGATGTGAACTTAGTGGTCACACACAAGGACTTGAAAGCACGCGCTGCCAAACATGCGCCTCAAGCAGAAATCATCTCGATTGAAAACTTTGTCGGGGCACCCGAATATGATCAACTCGTAGATCGGCTTAAATAAGATTTGAAAAGGCACGGTCGAAAATCGACCGTGCCTTTCTTTATTATTTAGGTTTGTCACTGCATACATGAAAATCTTTCGACAAAGTAAAACCTTAAGTTCTTTAGTTATCCTTTCATTTACCTTATGATAAAGATAGGTCATACGTTGGAGCGTGTCGGATGTTAACCACCCGTGAGCGAAACATCATCGAAGTGTTGCTAAACACCTCAAACCCAATCACAGTCCAGAAAATCGCGGATTCTTTGGGTGTGTCCAAACGCACCATCATGCGGGATTTGCCGTTTGTGGATCGTTGGTTTGAAACTCAAGGGGCCACTCTATTAAGACATCCTAAACAAGGACTCTATCTAGAACTTGACGCCTCTAAGAAAACAGCACTGCAAGCTCTTTTACACGACAGTGAGGTCGCCTTAGTCTACACCCCCATTGAACGTCAAACCTTCATCGCAACGGAAGCACTTTTAGCCACGGACGTCTTAAAACTTTCCTATTTTGCAAAAATACTCGACGTCTCTGAAGCCACCGTGTCACACGATTTAGATGCGGTGTCGACCTGGTTACAAGAACACGAGTTAACACTCTCTCGCAAACAAGGTCACGGACTTTGGGTAGAGGGTACTGAAAACAACAAACGACGAGCTCTCATGCGCTTTTTATATGAGCGTTTAGACGGTGCTCAGCTTCGTGATGTGATGAACACGTATGTCAACACCCTTCACAAAGAAGACACCAAACCATTGACACACACCCGCATCACACAAAAACTGCTGGATATGATCGATCTTAAAACCATACATTTAATTGAAGAAGCCATCCACGACAGTCAAGACAGCATGGGGTTTCAGTTCGCGGAAAGTTCTTATACCGCTTTAGCGGTCCATTTAGCGCTCGCGATTAAACGTTTACAAAACGGCGAACTCATCGACATGGCACCCGAAACACTGGAAAACTTACGACTGTTTGATGAATTTGCGATTGCAAAAAACTTAACAACCCATTTAGCCAAACATCTCAAGCTCGAAATCCCCCAAGCAGAGATTGGCTACATCACCATGCATCTTAAAGGGGCACGGTATCACCACGGCCTTTACGATGAATCCGTCTTAAAGTTTAACGAACTGATCATCAGTAATTACCAGTTAGCCTCCATCATCAATGAGATGATTCGCTTAGCTGAAAAAGAATCCGGCTATCCTTTGAAACAGTCCGATGCGTTATTGGTGGGGTTAGTTGATCATTTACGCCTTTCCATCAATCGCATTCATATGAACCTCGACATCCGTAATCCCCTACTCGATAAAATTAAAGAGCACTATCCCGACGTCTTTGATCTTGCGACCCGTTGCGCTGCCATCTTGGAACAACGGTTAACGATTCGACTTCCTGAATCAGAGATTGGCTTTATTGCCTTGCATTTAGGCTCCGCGATAGAAGCGATGAAAAACAAAACACCCTACGCCCGTCGACGCTACCGCGTTGTCGTGACGTGCATGAGCGGCTTTGGGACCTCGAAAATGCTCGCAGAACGTGTCAAATCGGAGTTTCCAAACGTCGACATCGTTGGTGTCTTTTCAACCACACAGCTCTCTGAGAACTGGTTGTTAGAAGAACACGTCGACATCATCATCTCCACCGTGCCCCTCGACAATCGATTGGTGCCGGTGGTCACCGTGAATCCATTGTTAATTGACAACGATTTAGAACGGATTGAAGTGGCCTTAAAAGCCAGCGCCTTGATGCAGCCACACCATGGCACCATCCCCAAAACCAGCGTCTCGTTTGATGCGCTTGAACTGATTCAAGCGTATACGAGTGCCGTTTTAGAACTCATGCGTCACCTAATCATCGACGATGACATCGCCCTCACACACGACACCCTCATCGCCTCAGTGGCGGCGCGCTATTCTGCCGCTGCGGTCATCGAAAAAGACTTGTTGCACCGTGAACACTTAGGCTCCATCATCTTTGAAGAAGAGCGTGTGTTGTTCTTACATACAAGGACCCAAGGCATCACCCATCTGAGTGTCCAAATCTTACGGTTAAGCAAACCACTCACTTATAAAGAGCACACGATTGAGACGTTGTTAATCTTATTAGCACCAAAAGAGATGAGTTCAGCGGCCTTAGATGTCATCAGTGAAGTCAGTCGCTTATGCGTAAGCAACGACACCTTCTTACAAGCCCTTCGCGGAATGGAAGCCACGATGTTAAAACAATGGTTTGAACAACACTTTACGAGCTATATCAAAGAAAAAAATAGTGCGTTACTAACATAAAAAAGGAGTCTAGACATGAAAAAAGCGATTTTAAGTCCTCATAACATCATTTTAGGATTACCCAGTTCCTCTCGCGATGAGGCCATTCGATTGGTAGGGGAACGACTCATTGAAGAGGGGTATGTCACGTCTGAGTATGTGGATGCGATGTTCGAACGTGAAGAAATTGTCTCAACTTACATTGGAAATGGCATCGCCATTCCTCACGGAGTGGGGAAAGCGCGTCATCAAATCTTGCATTCAGGCTTGGTGGTCATGCAATATCCAGAGGGCATTGAATACAATGGGAACACCGCATACCTCGTCATTGGCATTGCCGGTAAAGACAACGATCACATCAAAATCTTAGCCAACATTGCGGAAGCTTTTGGTGATGAAGACGATGCCAAAAAACTGTGGCACACACGTGATGTGAACTTAGTCTACAAACTCTTCACCGAAGGTAGTGAATCATGATTGTCACCGTCACCCTCAACCCTGCGATTGACCGGACCATCGTCATCGAAGACTTTCAGATCGATCACGTCAACCCTGTCAAAAGCACCCAACGTGACGCCGCAGGCAAAGGCATCAATGTCGGAAAAGTGTTGGACCGCTTAGGTTTTGAACCGTTACTCACTGGCTTTTTGGCTGGCCAAAACGGTCACTTTATCAAAGAAAACCTAAACGCCTTAAAACTTGATCACCACTTCATCCAAGTCGTGGGTGAAACCCGTGAAAATCTAAAGATTTGGCCTTTAAACCTACGGAAAATGATTGAACTCAACGAAGATGGGCCTCTCTTTCAAGAAGACGCTTATGACCGTTTAGAGCGGTATTTAGAAGACCGTTTGAGTGCGGGGGATTGGTTGGTGTTAAGTGGTTCACTGCCCAAAGGGGCGCCCACAGACCTGTATGCACGTCTCATAAAACGTTCGCATGTACGCGGGGTAAAGACCGTCTTAGACGCTTCCAACCAAGCCTTGGAAGAAGGGTTAAAAGCTCACCCGACCATTCTCAAGCCTAACCGCCAAGAACTTGAAACTTTGGCTGGTAAACCCTTACCCACACTTGAAGACATCAAAGGGTTTTTACGTGATCCACGCTTTGACAACGTCGAGGACATTTATGTGACCCTTGGTCACCAAGGGGCCCTCGCCAAACAAGGCACACGCTGGTTGTTTGCGAATCCTTTAACACTCGAAACCAAAAGCACGGTTGGTGCAGGCGACGCCTTTGTGGCTGGCTTGATGGTGGCTAAAGCGAAAGGCCATGGCTTTGAAGAAACGTTAAAATACGCTTCGGCAACGGCCAGTGCTGCTACGCAAACCGAAGGCACCACGCCGCCAGCCCCTTATGACATTCAAACACTCTTCACACAGATCATACTTAAAGAAGAAAAGGAAGGTAAACAATGAAAACACACGCTGTAAGGTTATATGGTGAAAACCAACTCAAACTCGATGAATTTGAACTCCCCACCATGGGGGACGATGAAATCTTAGTCAAAGTCATCAGTGACTCCATTTGTATGTCTACCTACAAAGCCACCAAACTCGGAAAAAAACACAAACGCGTACCCAATGATTGTGACGTGAACCCCATTGTCATCGGTCATGAGTTTGCGGGCATCATCAAAAAAGTAGGAAAAAAATGGGCCCATCAGTTTAAAGAAGGCGATAAATTTGCGATTCAACCCGCCCTCAACTATAAAGGCAGCATGGATTCACCTGGATATTCTTTCCGTTGGTATGGTGGGGACATGACGTATGCGATCATTCCCAACGAAGTGATGGAAATCAACTGTTTAATCAACTACAAAGGCGACGCCTTTTTCGAAGCCTCACTGGCTGAACCGATGTCGTGCGTGATTGGCGCGTTTCACGCGACCTATCACACCATTCCCAGTCAATACACCCATGTCATGGACATCAAAGAACACGGGGCCTTAGCCATTTTAGGTGGTGCTGGACCCATGGGCTTAGGGGCCATCGATTATGCGATTCATCGCGATCATAAACCGAGACTGTTGGTCATCACCGATCTCGATCATGACCGTCTAAAACGCGCAAGTGAGGTCTTCACGGTTGAAGAAGCCGCACAACACGGCGTGGAACTTCATTACGTCAATCCCGCAGACCACGACGACGTGGAAGCCTACTTACGAAGCTTAAACGGCGGCCTGGGCTACGATGATGTGATGGTGTTCGTTCCGGTGAAAGCACTGTGTGAACAAGGAGACCGTTTGCTTGGTAAAGATGGCACCCTAAATTTCTTCGCCGGACCAACCGACGATCAGTTTACCGCAAACATCAACTTATACAATGTCCATTATGGTGCGACCAAAGTCATTGGCTCCACGGGTGGCAACACCGATGACTTACTTGAATCCTTAGAGCTCACCGCTCAAAACCGCATTCGACCCGGCTCCATGATCACCCACATTGGCGGGTTGGACTCGGTTGTGGAGACAGTCTTAAACTATCCCAGCATCCCTGGGGGTAAAAAAATGATCTACACCCATCACCGGATGCCGCTGACCGCACTTGAAGACTTACACACACTCGTCGATTTAAACCCCAAATATCAAACACTTTATGACATTGTTAAAGCAGAGAACTTCATTTGGACCTTAGAGGCTGAACGTTACTTATTAAAAGACATCATGGAAGATCCCGATGCGTCGTAGTTACGTGATTGCCGACCCCATCGGTCTTCACGCCAGACCACTATCGAAACTCGTCCAAGAAGCCTCTAAATACGATGTCCCCATGTTTCTTGAATATGGAAACAAACGGGTCAATCTCCACAGCCTCATGATTTTGATGAGTTTAGGGGTGCCTTTTGAGGCCCAAATTCACATCGACATTGACGCTGAAGATGCACAAGCCATTCATGAAGCTTTACACGCCGTGATGGCCAAAGAAGGCCTTATCTCTTCCTAAAAAAAGCGCCCACACCATG
>SKJA01000105.1 GCA_007116105.1 Candidatus Izemoplasma sp. | reverse complement strand
TTATGACCAGACACCACGGACTGATAAGGTCCCTCGTAAGAAGACTTTTGACCGTCTAACGATTTTTTCAATGCTGACACAATGCCTTGGTTGGGCAGTGTCAACATTTCAAGACCAATCAGTCGCTGAGTGGGCGCATTCAAAATCAACCCAAAGGCGTCATTCGCACTTTCTATCACACCCTGTGTGTTGTATTGAAAGATGCCAAGTTTTGCATGATCAAACAGACTCCGATACCGTTTTTCACTGATGCTTAAAGCTTTTTGGTCCGCAAGCCGTTGATAATGGTCAAGCAAAGCCAACGCTAAAATCATCGTCGCAATCGGGAACACAATTAAAAAGACGGGCCAAACACGCACGATCGCAGCCAGATTTTCAGGGTAGGGTAAGGTTAACTGTGCCAGCATCGAAGTCAGATGCACCACAACCCCAAACAAAAGGTATTTAAGAGAAGGTCGAAGCGCGACTTTTGATTCTAAGTGACGTTTCCAAAGCACACCCACAAGAAAGGCAAAAACCATGCTTAAGGTCCCTGCATACACCCCAATCCCGCCCAACCATGCGCGGTAAATGACCGCCAGAGTGGTTGCTAAAAACGCCGTTGGTAAAGGGAAAAAGAGGGTAATGAGACTAATCATGACCGTTCTTGCATCGTAAAACGCACCATCCGCAAACGACCATGCGTTCATCATGATGACAATCGTCATCAGACCTAAAACACACCCTAAAAACACTTGAAGACGGCGACGCTGAAAGTGAAACGTCACGCCCGGAAAAGTCATAATAAAGACCAACCCAAACAGGACAATCAGGTTAATACCAAATCCACGAATAAACTCCATCATGAAACCTCTTTTCTTTACGAGTGTAGGGGACTCAAGAAAAGGAAACTTCTTAGAGTTTTACAAACGCTTTGGCAGTGACCGTATCTTTTCCAAGGTGTTTACTTTGATACAATAACGTGTCGACATACTCTAAAAATACTTCTTTTGATAGTGTGTTGTCTGGTTGAATGATGCTCACACCGATGGAAACGGTCACGGGAAACGGTGTTTCATCGGGACCGACAAACGATGCCTTGAGGCTCAAGGCCACGTGTTTGGCGTCTTCTAGTGACAGGTCGAGTTTAATCACCACAAACTCATCGCCACCATAGCGAGCGATAAAGGCATCTTTAGGCAGCTGTGCTTTTAAGTTTTTCGCAACGGAAATCAACACATCATCGCCTTTTAAATGCCCATGTGCATCGTTGTACTCTTTAAAATCATCAATGTCCACAAACAACATGGCGATGCGTGTCTTTTCCGTGACTGCTTGATCCCAAAGGCGTGTAAACTCAGCATCGAAGCGACGACGATTCGCCACGCCCGTCAACCCGTCACGTTCTGACAATCGTTTAAACGTGGCGTTGAGCGTCGCTAAAGCTTTCATTTGTTTAGCGTTGTTGATCGAAATTGCCAAATAGGAAGCCAGCGTCTCTAACAAAAGTTGCTGGGTTTCTTGATAGGCGCGTTTTTGACGTGATTGGACACTTAAAACACCCAGCGATTGTCCTTCAAAAAGCAGCGGAACGTAAAGCGCTGAAGCCATCGGACTTCCGCGGCTAAAGAAGACTTTTTGAATGTAGTTTGCATGATCTTTTTCAACATCGTCCAGACAAATGGTGCGTTGTGAAAGATAACTTTTCACCATCATACTGTTCGGATTATCCAAGGTTAACGTAAAGGGCTCAAGTGTTTGCCGATCTTCAATGTTTAATTCGATTTCTAAGGCGTGTGTTTCCTCGCTGTAAAGCGCTAAAACCAAGGCGTCAATCGGCATCAACTTAATCACTGAATCATACATGTTTAAAAAGAGCTCGCGCATGTCATGGGTTGCGGTCATGCTGCGGCCGATGTCATTCAAAATTTTCATTCGCTCGAAGTTTTCACTGAGCTCTTTTGAGAGCGTTTTGAAGGTTTGTGTCTCTTCCTTGGCGTCTTTCAATTTATTCTGAAAATCGATGTTTTTGATGCGCTCTAAACGACGATTCTCTTGAACACTTTCACTGGTATGCATGAATGCCTTAAAATGTTCATACGCTTCTTCCTTAAAGCCGTGGCCATCATAAAAACGAGCCAAGGTATAATGGGCTTTAAGGGTGTGTTCTTCTGAGTGCATTTGCTTGGTCAATTGAAAGGCTTTCTCATAGACAACTTGTGCTTGTGTGAGGGCACCTTGAGTTTCAAGCACACTCGCCAAACTTAAGTGAAGTCGCACTAAGATGTAAAAATCCTTACTTTTTTTCGCTTCCTCCATGCCGCGCTCAAACGCTTCAACACTTGTTTTATAAGCACCCAACGCGTGATAATAGCGTCCGAGGACATAATGACAATGTGCGTGCAATAACGCACGCTGATGTTGGTTTGCATGCTCGTGCGCTTGCATGGTGTGCTGAAACGCTAAGGGGTATTGCTTTAGCTCTAAATAAATGGTGCCGATGTTTAAATCGGCCATCGCAACACCGTATTCATAGCCAGTCTCATCGGCTCTTTGACGACTGCGCTGATAGTATGAGAGTGCTTCTTCATAATGTTTAAGTTCTTCGTGTAAAGCGCCTAGATTATTGAGCACTTTTGCTTCCTGTTCAGGGCGTGATGTCTCTTCGAGGTAACTCAATGCTTGGTGATAAAAGTCTAAGGCAGTGTCCGTAAACTCCATCGTGACATACACATTTCCAAGACCAATCAAGGCTTCAATCATGGTCTCCTCGTCGCTCAAAGGGGTGGCCCTTTTGAGCGCTTGAGAGAGATAAGTGATGGCCTCATCATACACCCCTTTAATCCAATAACACCGACCGATACGCAGTTCACTTTGAGCGAGTGTTTTTGCAGAATGGTGCTCTAAAGAAAGACCTCTTGCTTGAGAGGCTAAGTGTAACGCTCGTTCAACATCACTTCGTTCGGCTTCTTTGGCTTGCTTTAGGAGTGTTTGAATGTCATCAACCAGCTTTTGATTCACCTTAGCCATCCTGCTTCACCTCAGAGATAAATTAAATATACTTTTTTTTTATTATACCATGAACGTATGGCTTATTTAATTAATTTTAAAGATGACGGTTCAAGTAAAATCACACCTAAAGAAAACACCTCCACCGTGGTGAAAGTGTTTGTAGATCGTTTCGCAGCGTGGTTAGAGTGTGGTGTCATCGACGCCATTTAAATAAGCCTCGATGTGTGGCACAATGCGTTTGAGAGATCCAGGTTCAAAAGGATTATGGCGGCCGGCTAAGTTCAGTAGTTCCAGATACGACATTGACCCACCTGCGGTACACAATTTAAGATAACTTGCCCAAGCGTTTTCGTGGTTTTCAGCGTCTTCAACCCAATACTGAAGGGCACTGATTTGAGCCAATGCATAGTCGATCATGTAAAACGGCACAACAAACAAATGCATCACGTTCTGCCAGGCATTGCCCCGTTCTAAGTAGTCATTGTCATCATATTGACGGTAAGGATAGTAGCGTTTTCCGAGCGCTTTAAAGCGTTCCTTACGTGCTTCTTTTGAGAGGTTTGGCTTTGCGTAAACCTCGTGTTGAAACTCATCAAGCAAGGATGCATACGCTAAAAGGTTGAGCGCTTTTGTCAGATGACTGTACTTGTATTTATCGGTCTCTTCTTTAAAGAAATGTGTCATCCATGGCCATGCAAAAAACTCCATGCTCATGGAATGAATCTCCATGATGTCAAGACTCGAGGTACGGTATTCAGGGACGTCGTGATGACGGCTCATGTACATTTGGAACGCATGACCGGCTTCATGGGTTAACACATCCACGTCGCCTTGTGTGCCGTTAAAGTTCGAGAAAATAAACGGGGAGCCATAGTTCGCGATGAACGTGCAGTAACCACCACCACGCTTACCTTTTTTCGCCTCTAAATCAAGCAGATTACGTTCTTTCATGAAACTGAAAAAGTCGTTGGTTTCAGGCGACATCTCACGGTACATCGTACTCGCTTGTTCGACCATCCAAGCCGTATCACCTTTAGGTGTCGGGTTGCCTGAGAGAAATTCAAGCGCTAAATCGTAGTGATACAGCGACTCAAGCCCTAGTCGTGCTTGTTTTTCCTTGGCCAACTGGGTGTTTAAAGGCACCACAGTTTCGACCACTTGGTCACGGAATGAAGCCACTTCCTCTGGCCCATAATCGCTCCGGCCCCAGCGTGCGTACGCCAGTTCAATGAAGGAATCAAAGCCGAGTTTCTTAGCCATGGTGGTGCGCACTTGAATCAGTTGGTCGTATAAATCATCGAGCGTTGCTTCATGTTGTGCCAGCCAACCGCTGGTTGCTTGGGAAGCGCGTTTACGCATGTCGCGGTCTTTGTGTTGATTAAAAGGAATCATTTGTGAGAGGTTGCGTTGTTCACCTTCAAACTCGATTTGGGCACTCGCCATGAGTTTGTTAAACTCACTGCTCAAACGATTTTCTTCCTGTAAGTCTGCCATAATCTCTGGCGCAAAGGTTTTGAGCGACAGTTCTGCTTTCGCAAACAAGAGGCTCCCTTTAAGTGCTTCGAGTTCACCTCTTAAAGGGGACTGTACAAGTGCTTGATAGTACAGATTGTTCAGCTGTGAAAACTGTGGCCCGTTTTGATCAAAAAAGGATTTTTCCGCGTCGTAAAAAGCATCGTGGACGTCAAGTGAATGACGAATTGAAGAGAGCGTCGCCATCGTTTGAAAATCAAAACGCAGTTGATTGATTTGCGTCATGGCGCTGAGTGCACTTTGGGCATTTTTGGCGACCTTAAATGCGTCTAATGCTTCTAAAAAGGCCGTCTTCAAAGACTCCATATTG
Source organism: Candidatus Izemoplasma sp. (assembly GCA_007116105.1). Classification (GTDB taxonomy): domain Bacteria; phylum Bacillota_I; class Bacilli_A; order Izemoplasmatales; family Izemoplasmataceae; genus CSBR16-87. Next base: position 1,936 of record SKJA01000105.1, on the reverse strand, counting down.
GGTCTTTCGTACGTGTAATCTTTAAAATTCATTTCATCACCTCGACTATATTGTAGCACAGTAAAGGTCATAAAGCGACAGTCTGTCATAGATTCCTGGAAGGACACATGAAATTTACTAAAATTAACGCAACTTTTGGGTCTAAACCCTTCTTTCTTCGTGCTATTCAAGGTATAATAAGACCATAAAACCGCTTTCATTGATTACATGAAAGTTTGAAGAATTGAGGTAGAATGATGCCGACCATTAAAGACATCGCACGCTTGGCCAACGTCTCGCCCGCGACCGTTTCCAGAGTGCTCAATCACGATGAAACCATCAGCGTCACCGCAAAAACGAAAAAGAAGATTTTTGAAGCGGCGGAGAAGCTCGATTACACCAAGCACCGACATAAACGCAAAAGCAAAAACAACGGAAAGCGTATCGGGGTGTTTTATTGGTATACCATTGAACAAGAAATCAATGACCCCTATTTTATTTCCATTCGCATGGGCATTCAACGAGAGTGTGAAGAAAACGACCTCGACTTTGAGATCATTTACAACGATCGCAATTTTCAAAAGAACGTCATGACCAAACAGTTCCACGGGGCCATTATTTTAGGTCTTTTTGACCATGAGACACGCAATTTGATTGAATCACTTCATCATCACGTGGTCTATGTCAACTCCAAAGAAGACCGTTTTAAATACGATTCTGTCCACACTGATTTTCGTGCATTAACACGGGATGTGGTTTCGTACCTCATCGCCAAAAAACACACTAAAATCGGCTACATTGGGGGACGTGAAACCATCCGCTCAACCAAAGAAGCCATCATCGATCCACGAGAACTCGAGTTTCAAGAGCTTATGTACCATAACAATCTTTACAACTCAAAATATGTTCGTGTCGGCGAATACACGATTGAGGCTGGCTATCAGATGGCCATGGATTTAATCAAGGTCGCCTACGATAATTTACCCACCGCCATCTTCTGCGGCTCGGATTCGATTGCGATCGGCGTGGTACGCGCGATCAATGAGAAAAACCTTCGTATACCAGAAGACATCGCCATCTTTTCAGTGAACGACATTCCCACCTTACAATACACCTCTCCCTCTCTCTCAACCGTAAAAATCTTCACCGAGTTCATGGGCGCCGTGGGGGTAAAGTTATTACTTGAACAAATGAACGCAGAACGCGACTTAAAAATGCACATCGTGGTGCCTTATGAACTGGTGTTCCGTGAAAGTGCGTAAAGGAGAAAACATGAAAACAAGATTGTTTGGAAAAACGGGCTTTCAGATCAGTGAAATTTCCTTAGGTACGTGGCAGTTAGGCAGCGTTTGGGGCGAGCCTTTCGATCAACAGAATGCGCTTGACACGCTTGCGCATGCGGTGGCTTCAGGCATCAATGCGTTTGATACGGCCGATGTCTATCAAGACGGTCAAAGTGAAAACGTGATTGGGACATTCATCAAAACCCAAGAGCCTAAACCGTTCATCATCACCAAAGTAGGACGACGTTTACCTCAGCAAACCTATGAAGGCTACAACGAAACCAACCTACGACAGTTCGTTGAGGACTCACGTGCGAACTTGGATGTGACGACCATTGACATGGTGTTGTTGCATTGCCCACCGACATCCGTCTATGATAACAAAGCTGTCTTTGACCTCTTAGAAACCTTAAAAGATGAAAAGAAGATTCATCACTTTGGCGTCAGTGTCGAAACAGTCGAGGAAGGCTTTAAAGCGCTTCAGTATCCTGGAGTCGCCGCGATTGAGATCATCTTTAATATGTTTCGCTTAAAACCTTTAGATGCGTTTTTTAAAGCGGCGCATGAAGCTGGCGTGGGCATCATTGTCCGGGTGCCTTTAGCGAGTGGCTTATTGAGTGGTAAGTTTGATCAAAAAACAACGTTCAACCCCAACGATCACCGCGCGTTTAACC
>SKJA01000127.1 GCA_007116105.1 Candidatus Izemoplasma sp. | reverse complement strand
TACGGAACAGAACCTTGCGCTCACCCTTGATCAAGGCAGACATCTACCAATGGCGTTTGGACGGTTGGCTCACGGTTGCGGTGTTGGTCGCATTTGTCATGGCGTATGGTTTTACCTTTTTTGAAGCCACGCAAGCGATTGCGCTTTACATTGACCCGATCATGGTCATCGCGGTTTCGTTGTATTTCATTTATTTGGCCTATGCCGAGTTCAAAATTCAAGTACTTCAATTGATGGGCGCCGCACCCAACACCAAGATGACTCGAAAAGTTGAAACTTACATTCAAAAACTCAATCAGACGCACCATTTTGACGACGCCATTGTGCGTTTTTCACTCAATGGTCGACTGCTTTACATCGACATTGACTTCATCGTCAGCGAACAAGCTTCTTTTGATTCTATCCACCGTCAAGATCAATTGAGACGCGTCTTGGATAAAGAGCTTCAAGCGATTTGCAAAACGCAACTTTGGCTGACGGTCGTCTACACAAAAGACCGGGCTCTCTCAATCTAAAAAAAACACACTAGAAAGTGTGTTTTTTTATGGACGGAAACCGCCCCGATTTTTGCCTTTGCCTTTTTTCTGTTTCTTTTGGGGAGCTTGTCCCAATGCCGCCATTGGATTGTTCGGGTTAATGGTGTTGGGGTCGACATTGGAAAGACGTTTCATCGCTTGCGTTTGTTGTTCGAGTGTGTCGATCAGACGATTGATTTCAGCCACACTTCGGCCACTCCCAGAAGCGATACGGCGGCGTCTTCCACTGTTTTGCTTGATCAGTGCTGGGTTTTTTCGTTCGGCTTTGGTCATCGATTGAATGATGGCCTCGAGGGTGGTGAGTTTTTTGTCGTCGATGTCTTGTTTGCCCATCATTTTAGAGGCGCCAGGAATCAGCTTCATTAAGCCTCCAAGTGAACCCATGCGTTTGATCATTTTCATTTGCTTCAAAAAGTCTTCGTAGTTATACTTCCCAGACATCATCTTTTCCATGAGGTTCATCATGTCATCTTCACTGACGTTTTCAGTGACTTTATCGATGAGTGTCATGACATCGCCCATGCCTAAGATACGACTGGCCATCCGCTCAGGATGGAACACTTCTAGGGCGTCTAACTTTTCCCCTGTCCCCATGAACTTGATGGGAACTTGCGTGACTTTGCGTAAACTTAACGCAGCCCCACCCCGTGTATCTCCGTCGAGCTTGGTAAGAATGGACCCTGTTAAGACAAGATTTTTATGGAAGTGTTCAGCCACACTGACCGCATCTTGACCGGTCATCGCATCCAACACTAAGAAGGTTTCATCTGGTTTGACGGTGGCTTTGATTTGCTTGATCTCATCGACCATTGCTTCGTCGATGTGTAGACGACCCGCGGTATCAAAAATTAAGACCTCAAAGCCTTCAGTTTGTGCGAAGGCCATCGCTTTTTTCGCAATCGACACGGGCTTTTCTTCTGTGCCTAGTTCAAAGACCGCAACACCCAGCTGTTTACCTAGGGTCACCAATTGATCAATGGCCGCAGGACGATACACGTCTAAGGCGACTAAAAGAACTTTCTTTTGATGCGTCTTTTCGATGTATTTTGCTAACTTACCAGCAGAGGTTGTTTTCCCTGAGCCTTGTAAGCCTGCCAATAAGATGTGTGTGGTCCCTGTTTGCTTGAGCGCAAAAACACTGGTGTCTTTACCCAGTAAATCGACCAAAGCGTCGTTGACGACTTTGATGACTTGTTGAGATGGATTGAGTCCTTTTAAGATGTGATCGCCTAACGCTTCTTCCTTGATTTGGTTGGTAAACTCTTTAACAACTTTAAAGTTTACGTCCGCTTCAAGCAGCGATAAGCGAATTTCACGCATCATACTTTCAATGTCAGCTTCGGTTAAACGGCCTTTCCCGCGGACACGCCGCAAGGCCATCTGTAAACGATCAGAGAGTTGATCGAATGCCATTTAAATCACCTTCTTCAAGTGTTCAAGAATCTGTTTTTGTGTGTCGGTTAAGGGGGTTTGTTCAAGTGCTTCAAGCCATTGGTTGCGGTCGATGGAGAGCGTGGTTAAACGTAGGACTGCATCGTACTCTTCCATTTTCTCTTGCGCTTTTTTCAAATGGTCATGAACAGCATTGCGCGAGATCGATAGAATCTCCGCAATTTCTTGTAAGGAATAATCGTCTTCATAATAGTATTCTAAAATGCGTTGTTGTTTGTCTGTCAACAATCCCTTGTAATGACTTAACAGTTGATTGATCCGGTCGTGCTTGAGTAAACTGTCCATTAGAACACGTCCGCTAAGAGGGCATAGATGTAATCTTCAATGTCAAAATAGATTAAGTCGTCGACTTTTTCACCTAACCCAACAAGTTTGATTGGAATGTCAAACTGATCTTTAATGGCTAAAGCAATGCCACCTTTGGCAGAGCCATCGAGCTTCGTCAAAATCAACCCAGTGAGATTGGTGACTTCATCAAAAATCTTCGCTTGAGATAATCCGTTCTGTCCTGTCGTAGCATCTAAGACAAGCAATGTTTCGTGGGGTGCACCTTCAATTTCACGTTCGATGACGCGGCGCATTTTGGCCAGTTCTTCCATCAAGTTCTTTTTGTTTTGTAATCTTCCAGCCGTATCACACAACAACACGTCGATGCCTTCTAGTTTTGCTTTCGCGATGGCTTCAAACATCACACTCGATGGGTCGGAGCCTTCATCTTTAGCGTAAAAAGCACTGCCTGTACGCTGTGCCCATATGCTCAACTGATGGATCGCTCCAGCACGAAATGTGTCGCCCGCCACCAGCATCACTTTTTTGCCTTGGTCGCTGAGTTGTTTCGCTACTTTTCCAATGGTGGTTGTTTTACCCACACCATTGACACCCACAAACAAAAAGACTGAAGGGGCCCCTTTTAAGTATAGGTTGGTATCCACAACGTCATCTTTAACGTAGTGATCGAAGAGGGTCTCCACGATTTTTTCTTTTAACTCATCTGCGTCTTGGAGTCCTTGTTTTGGGAGCTTTTCACGTAAATCACTCACCAATGTTAAAGCCGTGTCTACGCCCATATCCGCAAAGATAAAAAGCTCTTCAAGCGCCTCGAAAAAGGCCTCATCAAGACGGTTGTTTTTGAGCATCTGTGCCAGTTCACCAAACACTGAGTCTCGTGCTTTTGCCATACCGATGCGATATTTTTGTGCTTGTTTCTTTTGTTGTTTTGTTTGAAATAACGCTTTGAAAAAGCCCATCATCATCACTTCCCACGTTATTATATCATACCCACCAAGACCCTCAAGAAAAAACCCTATAAAAAGGGAAAATCCGCCTCGCGGCGGATTAAGGAAGGGGATGTGTGAATAATCTAGTTATTCACCATGCTATGTAAGGGATAAGTCTTTACAATCTTTCGATTGCACTTAATGATAGCACAAATTCTTAAATCGTGTCAACGCTGTGCTTTAAAAAGTCATAAATTTAGTGCAATTTAAGTACTTTTATAACAATTTAATTTTAGGATTATCGATTTATTAAAAATTACTATCAATTTGTTACCAAGTGATTGACCAAATCAGTCTTTTGCTTTCGCGCACGCTTCAGGATCGTTGCACACAATCTCGCCGCTGCTTAACTCAACCATCGGCTGAACGCAATCATCACATAACTCACCTGTGGGTTTACCACGTAAAATGGTTTTACATTTAGGGAAGTTGTTGCATGCATAAAAGGTGTTTCCTTTGTTGCGACCTTTCTTTGCGGTCCGTTCAACAATGGTGCCTTTTTGACACACAGGACAGGTGATGCCTGTTTCCACAGGCGTTTCTTTGGTTTCATCTTGTTTGATGTATTTGCATTCTGGGTAGGCACTACACGCTTCAAACATACCATAGCGGGACTCACGGTATACCATCGGTGCACCACATTGTGGGCATGGCTCGCCGGTGACTTTGGGTTCTTTTTTCTTCATGTTTTGTTTTGCGTCATCGAGCATCGGCATAAACTCATCGTAAAATTCTCGAATGATGGCCACTTGTTCGGCTTCTTTGCGGGCAATTTCATCGAGCGTTTCTTCCATTTTAGCGGTGTACTCTACATCGATGAACTTGTCAAAGAACGCTTCGAGTTGCTCCACTGTTAACATGCCTTGTTCGGTGGGCACGAATTTTTTATCGTCGAGCGTGACGTACGCGCGTTTTTTGAGTGTGGCAATGATGGTCGCATAGGTACTTGGACGGCCAATGCCGATTTGTTCCATGGTTTTGATCAGTTTGGCTTCGGTGTAGCGTGGGGGTGGTTGGGTGAAATGTTGACTGGGCAAAATTTCTTGGGCTGTTAAACGCGCATCCACTTTAAACTCTGGCAAGGTGGTGGCTTCAACGGTTTCATAGTCGCCATACACTTTTAAGTACCCATCAAACACAAGTGCTTGTGCGGTGGCTTTAAAGGTCGCTGGACCATTGCTTAAAACCAGCGTTGTCCCTTGGATAAGAGCTGGAGCCATCAAGGAAGCTAACGCGCGTTCGTAAATCATTTTGTAGACGCGATACTCATCACGACCCAGATACTTTTTGATGCTTTCAGGGGTGTACTCTAAATGGGTTGGACGAATGGCTTCATGGGCGTCTTGAGCGTTTTTACTGGTTTTAACCTTAGGTTTACCTAAGTACTGTTTCCCATAAGTGGTTTCAATGTGACTCATCGCCGGGGTGATGAACGCTTGGGATAAGCGAATGGAGTCGGTTCTCATATAGGTGATCAATCCGACCGTTTCTTTGCCGACTTCGATGCCTTCATAGAGTTTTTGAGCGACAATCATGGTCCGTTGACCGCCCATGTTGAGTTTGTTTGAGGCTTCTTGTTGTAAGGTGGAGGTAATGAACGGTGGTTTTGACTGTCGTTGACGATCTTTACTTTCAAGCGAAGTGACAAGATAATCTTTTGCTAAGCCGTCAATGACATCTTGAGTGGCTTGTTCGTTGGGAAGTTTTGGTTTTTTGTCGTTGAGTTTACTCAGTTCAGCTTCAAAGCCTTCAAACCGTACGGTAAGTTTCCAATACTCTTCACTTTTAAACGCTTGAATTTCTTTCTCACGTTCAACCAACAGTTTCAAAGCCACGCTTTGAACACGACCGGCCGATTTAGATTTGATCTTGTTTTGCAACAGTTTGCTCAGTTTAAACCCAATAATCCGGTCTAAAATCCGACGGGTTTCTTGAGAGGAGACCAGACCTTCATCAATGTCTTTAGGATGTTCTAACGCGTACGTCACCGCAGGTTTCGTGATTTCATTAAAAATAACCCGATAGTAAGGCTTGTCTTTGAGATCAAGCACTTCTTTTAAGTGCCAACTGATGGCTTCCCCTTCGCGGTCGGGGTCGGTCGCAAGATAGATTTCATCGGCTTGTTTCGCAGCTTTTTGGAGTTGCTTGACGATGGTTTGTTTATCTTTTAAGGTCGTATAAATGGGCGCAAAATCGTTTTCGATGTCAAGCCCTAACCCACCCACATTGGTGATGGCTAAATCACGAATATGACCTTTAGACGAGAGTACTTCATAGTTCTCCCCTAAGTATTGTTTAATGGTTGAGGATTTCGTGGGGGATTCCACAATGACCAATCTTTTCATAGCAACGCCTCCAATGGCTGATATTATGCCTTAAGATAAAAAGGGTGTCAAGCTATGTGACACACCCTAGTCGATGAATACAAAGGTCATACGATCTTTACCTTGCATATCTTTCTTCTGTTCCACGCGCTGTTTAGGGAGCGCTTTTTTAATCATTTTTTTCAGTGCTTTGGCTTTATCGTAAGCGTGTTCAAACGCCATTAATGCAGGCGAATGAAGATGCGCTTGTGCTTGATTTAGTAAGGCTTGATAAAGATCCAATCCTTCTGGTCCACCAAACAACGCCACATGGGGTTCATGGTTTTTAACGATGGGTAACACGACTTCATCGTTTGGAATGTACGGCGGATTTGAGACGATGATGTCAAAACGTTCTCCATGTAAAGGTTCCAATAAATCGCCTTGAATAAATCGAACGTCAACACCGAGTGCTTCAGCGTTTAAAGCCGCAACCGCTAACGCTTCCGCAGAAATGTCGGTCGCGGTGACCTGAAGGTTGGGGTTCTCTTTGGCCAAGGTCAGCGCAATACACCCTGAGCCTGTGCCGATGTCTAACACTTTTAATGGTTTGCCTTTGGGGAACACGGTGTCGATGTAATCTAGGACATACGCCACCAATTCTTCCGTTTCAAAGCGTGGTATAAGGACGTGTTCGTTGACTTTAAAGGGATAGCCAAAAAATTCTTCATACCCGATGAGATGTTGGATGGGTTTATGATGTTTGATGTGACAATCCACATCTTTGATGAACGCTTTGTAGTTATCTTTTGGCATTTCATCTTCTAAACGGGTAAAAAACACATGAGGTTCCATGTGTGCGTGATGCAACAATAGACGCTTAATGGCGGACGGTTCTTTGTCGTTATCCAGCGCGTACTGCTCGTTCAATTTTAAGATTTTCTGATACGTTGGCATATGCTCTCCTAAACCTTTTCGCCGGCAAGTTTGCGTTTGAGTTCTTCCGCAACTAAAGCCTCGATGACCGGATCAAGTTTTCCTTCCATCACACGGTCAAGTTGTTGGATGGTGAATCCAATGCGGTGGTCTGTGATACGGTTTTGTGGGTAATTGTACGTTCTAATTTTTTCGCTTCGATCGCCGGTGCCGATTTTACTGCGACGTTCTGCGCCTTCTTTTTCGGCTTGTTCTTGCATCATCCGGTCGTATAGGCGAGC
>SKJA01000015.1 GCA_007116105.1 Candidatus Izemoplasma sp. | reverse complement strand
GGGGCTCTCCTTTGGTCTCAATGACCTTTTTAATCGCGTAATCATTCACGACCAATAAATGACCACACACTCGGTAAAGCAATACGGGACGGTCCTCAGCGATTTGATTGAGGTCGTCTTTAGTGAGCACACGACGCTCTTCAAACTGGCTTTCTGTAAAGCCACGCCCTTCAATGAGTGGGCGCGTGTCTTCTTTGAGCGTTTCGATAAGCTCGGGAATGGTTTTAAACCCATGAAGCGGATGAATGCTTAACATATAGCCAAGCCCTAATAGATGCATATGCGCATCGTTAAAGCCTGGTAAGACCACGTGATCTTCTAAGTCAACGACTTGATCGATGGGCTGATTGAGAATCGATTGGGCATGACCCACATGCGTAAAGCGACCATGCTCAACAATGAACGCATTGTAGGTAGAAAAAGGGATACGGCAATGAATATAGGCTGTTTTCATGAGGATCATTCCTTTAGTTTTGTCTTGTCTATATTTTAACAAATTTGGACTAATTCTAAGACAAAAACGAAAAACAAAAGCACGCGTTGGCGTGCTTAAGGTAAAAACATTGAAAATGGAAACTAGTTTCCTTTAATCGCGCGTTTTAATGCGTGATAGGCGCGTTCGCCATCTTGTATGGTGGTGCCTTTAAAAACCATTTTGCCGGTGGTGGTGGTTAAGGTGATGGTGCCATTGGTGGGTTGATTGTTTTCATCCAAACCAGCGCCAATGGAAGTGCGGACTTTTAAAAGGGTGTGGCGTGGGATGGTGAAGTTGCCTGGGGTTTGGGCTAAAATCTCATCAATGCTCATGGCTTTGTATTGATCAAATAAGACAGCGTTATGTGCCATGCCTGTCATCATGCGTTCTTTGAGACTTTTGCCTTTCATCTCTTGAAGTAGTGCGGCTTGGGCCGCTTTTTGAACGGCTTTCGTGTTTTGGGCAAAGATGAGACGTTCATTGGTCAGAATGAGGTGATAAGGGACACTTTTTAAAAAACCTACTTTGTGTTTTAGGTAAGGAATAAAATCTTCAAAGACTTCGGACATATAACCCTCCTTATATGGGGTATTTATTTGATTTAATTATACGTCAGAGATTCAATAGTGACAAGATAAATGTGATTTGTCACTTAAAATGGTTATCTTAATAAGATACAGACTTTAAACATTCTTCGATAAAGACATTTCCCCGATTGATTATCAATGTGAAGAAATCTAATCCCACCATATAACTTCTGAATTGGCTTCTAAAGTCTCTTCTGTGATCCATTCAGTGTGCCACAAATGAGGCTTAGACGCATGATCGGTCGTCACCGTGAGATTTTCTAAATTGGCAAACGCACCGTAATCGATTCTTATCACGGAGGAAGGCAAGTGAATGGTGCTTAACCTCGATCCTTGGAAGGCTAAACGTTCGATGATGGTAATATTCGATTGAGCTGAGAAGGTCACCGCATCAACATCCGCATCGGTAAAGGCGGCTTCCCCGATCGTATGAACGCCATCAGGGACTTGATAAGTAATGGCATGTTGCACCGGGAAAAGAATCAGTTTTGTCGCATTCTTATTGAATAAGACACCCTCGATGTCACTGAAATGCATGTTTGATGAGGATACTTCAATCGTTTCTAAGGCCGCGGTTCCAGAAAAAGCATCCACCTCTAGCTCTGACAGTCTTGACGGTAACCTGACTGACTGAAGATACTTCATATCGGAGAATGAATCTAAGGTTAACCTGGTTAACACACTCTCATCAGAAAATTCCATGCGTGTGATCGTCGAGTAGCTTAAAGCAAACCCATCGATACGATGCACACTGTCTGGAACCAGTAGCGTGCCTGTAAGTGCTTTTGACGCAACGATGATGCGTGTCTTCAATGCATCGTATAAAATGCCCTGCTCTAAAACAAAATGAACATTCTCTTCATCCAAACTTAACTGAATCAGTTTAGGCGTATCGAAAAAATTATGCTGCCCTTCAATGACTTCCAAACTCGCAGGCAGTGTTAATTTACGGAGATTCTGTGCGCTGCTAAAGACACGTTCTTCAATGATGCGTAGGTTCGATGTTTGGCTAAAGATAACTTCTTCTAAGAAATAATGGTTGTAAAACAGCGCTTCACGTAACACTTCAACCGTATCTGGCACCTCAAAACGAGTGTTTTTTAACGCGCTTGGGTATAACACTAACGTTTTCCCATCTTGCGTATAAACGATCCCATCCACACTTTTAAAGTAGGGATTACTTTCATCCACATGAAAGGACTCGATCTTATGACTATGGATGGCTTGTCCAGAATCAATCGTTTGTAATTTAGGCGGCAAATAAAACGTCGAAGAAGCATGATTACTATGCATGACAATCGCATACGCTTCAAGTGTTTCGAGTTGCGAGTTCGCCGTAAAATGGAGTTCATTAAGTGAATCTAAGACAATCGAGGCGTGACGAATCAAACGAACATTATCCGCCACATGAATCACAAAAATAGATGCGTGATCAACGAAATCAAACAAGCCCGTGTCTAACACTCTGACCGGTAACCCATCAATGTATTCAGGAATGCGCACCACAGTGTCGTTGCCGGTGTAGGTATGGAGGGTGATTTCACCGTCGTGTGTGCTGTAGGTATATTCAAGTGGGATCCACGTCGTATAAAGCACTAATTCGTTCGCTGGCATGGTGATTTCTTGATAGCGCTCATTCAGCGCGGAATCCGTAAACCAGCCTGAAAGCACCGAGTTGGTTTTTGAAAGTGTCGGTGCTTGCATGACTTCACCAAACGCCACCGTTTGACTCCTTTCATAAATCACATCACTCGAGCCTGCCGAGGCTAAGACTTTGTGCGTGAGAGTGTAGGTTTTCGCTTCAAAACGCGCATATAGCGTGAGATCATCCGCTGGCATCCTGACCTCTTCAAAGAGCGTTGTGAACGTGTCATCCAGATACCAACCATGAAAAATAAACCCTTCCACCACGGGTGGGTCAAGCGAAGGCAGCGGCGTGTCAAACGCCTGTGTGAGCGGATCAATCAAGACTATCTCCCCGCTGTCAAACGTGAGCGTATAATCCTTCACTTGCCAACGCGCATAAAGCGTGAGATCTTCATAGACGAGATCGTGTTCATTGAATGGCTGCGAATACTGCTCATCTACGTACCAACCTAAAAACTGATGTCCTTCACGAACCGGTGCATCTAAACTTAAAGGATTCGTGATCGTAAAGGTATGTTGCGGATCATCCACATGCTGACCGCCTGCTAGATTGTAGGTGACATGATAATCGATGATGGTCCACTGAGCGTAGATGGTCACATCCATCGCGGGCATCGTCACATAATCGAATGGTTATTTGAAAGCGTCGTCTAAAAACCACCCTTCAAAGACTAAGCCTGGTTCATCTGGTACGGTCAAAGACGTTATGCTTTCTTGATAAACAAGCGTCATCGCAGAAAGCGTGACAACATCAAAGGTCTCAAAGGTTAAGCTTTACTCTTGGATTTGCCAACGCGCATACAGCGTCAGATCTTCATAAGGCAACGCTTGCGTGTCAAACGCTTCATTAAACTGCGCATCGAGGTACCAACCACGCAACGTATAACCTTCTTTAAACGGTTCCACTAAATGAATCTCTGTTTGGTTGGATTGGTAGCTCAAAAGCGCATCCTCTTGCCAGGTGCCCCCATTTAAGACATAGTCGATTTGGTAGACAACAATGGGTTCAATGACGACAACCGACCGCGTCAGCGGTTCTGATTGATTACCGCTCGCGTCAATCGCGACATAGGTAATCACATAAGACCCTAACGCACTAAGGTTCACATTGCTATCGGTCAACAGAGATGGTTCAGAGTCATGATTATCGATAACCGTGACGCCTGGGTCCGTAAACGTCTCACCAAGCTCGATTTCAATGAAAGCCTCACCCATCATTGTCACCACTGGTGGGGTGGTATCCACCACATGAATGATCCGTTTAAGCGCCGTCGCTTCGTTGCCTGACGTATCGACGGCTCGGTACGTCAGGGTATAGGAACCTAACGTGTTTGTATACACATGACCCTCAACAGTTACGGTGACTGTTTCATCGTAATTATCACTCACATGGTAGCCGGGATCATCAAAGGAACTCCCAACTTCTATCGTCAGTTCTTTACTGCCTTCTAAGCTGAGTTCAGGGGCTTCACGGTCCACGACATGGACCACTCTTTTTATCGGTTTAGATTCACGACCTTCGCCATCGATGGCGATATAGTCAATCACATAAGTACCGAGGACATCCGTATTGACTTCCCCTGTGATGTGGACGCTTAAAGGCTGACCTTCAAAATCCACCGCGTCAGCACCTATCTCAGTAAACGGGGTCCTGACGTCATGATAAAGCTCACCGTCACCGTGAAGTGTCACCACCGGTAAGGTATGTGCGATTTCATACGATTCACGAAGTCTTAAAAGCTGTTGCAAGGTTTGATGCGACACCGTCACGATGACGGGAAATAATTCATTGTTGGACGTGCGATGACTTAAGACTTCCTGAACGAGCGCATCTTTACTGCGACTCGTTGAGCGTTCAAGCATCATGTTGCGGGTCAGTTCACGATCAAGTTCAAAGGCATAATAATGCGTGGTAATCTCACGATCTAAACGAACTTCATCGACGATGTCTAAAAGAAGCGTAGGCATCATTTGTCGCTGTAAAGGGTCGCGACTCTCAATCCCCAGTAAGATCCCACCATTGTCTGGAATCTGATTGTTTAAAAAGGCGTAGCGAAGAATGCGCCGAATTAACTCTTCATAAGATTCCGTCTCTAAATCTAAAAGGTCAACCACCCGTTGACCGTCCTCATTGAGTCCGGTGATGTGTATGACTTCGTGGTTTTGGTTTAAAAACAACACAATGGAAGCGTTGTATTCAATCGTGACAATGAGCGTCGCTTGACCGATGGCCCGGGCGGTACGCCATGTCGCAGGGTCTGTGTACCCATTGACTCCAAGCCAAGCCCCGGCCCCCACCACCATCGCGACCAACAAGAGGCCCAACTTCAACACCAGACGTTTAGGTTTTTTAACCTTCATCGTAGGCACGTCTTTAAGCGGCATAATGGGTTTTAATTGCTCAAGTTCTTCAAAGACGCGTTTTTTTAAACGAACAATCCCCGCATCGAGTGCTTCAAAACCTTCGACCCATTTCTTACCATCAAAGACATGTTTAAACAGGGCCGTATGGGGTTCGGTATCGACTTTAAACTCCACCAGCTTCTTTTTGTGTTTGCGTGCTAAATCGAGCTCGTATTGGACGTCTTTGCTATACATCGCTTCTTGTGAAGAGACGACAACGACCAACCGTACTTGCGATAGCGCTTGTTCAATGTTAAGCCAGTAGTTTTCACTATCTTCAGGACGCAAATTACGTGTCGCAATCCAAACACTGTGGCCCTCTTTTTCAAGCGCCTTTAAGACGGCTTGTGCCGCATCATTTTGTTTTGAACTAAAACAAATGAAGACGTCTCTTGGAATATTTGCGTATTGATCTTCTGCTTTAAGCCGATCCGCATGCGCATGTAAATAGTCTTCGACTTTTTGCGGGTGGTGTGTTTCTAACCACCACAAAATAAGCTCCTTGTCTCTTAAGTCACTTTTTTGCATCATGTGTTTAATGATGGTTTGGGTGTCTTCAGTGGTGCCCTCTGGCGCCTCTTTTAAAAACAGTTTCATGAACGATGGTTCGTTTTGTTGTTGCTTAGCGTAAGCAAAAGCATAACTCGCCATGAGATCTTGTGGAATAAGATCTTTTAAAAGCGCACTGACGCGCAACATTTCTTTCACGCTGTGCTGGGTTATGGCGGTTTTCAGTTGTGCGCGGTAGCGTTCGATGTCTTTGCTGCGGTCCACTTCAACGAGCGCAAAGTCAATCGCATGTTTGACAAAAATAGTGGTTTGACAAAACTGACACGTCATCGTTTTTTGTTGTGATTCTGCCTTTAAACTGGCGCCACAGGCTGTACACTTAGCTTCTTTAAGTTCCATGCAAGTTCTCCCCTTCATGTGTGGTCTGTTCATGACTCTCTGACAAAGTCTTTTTATCCTGAAATTCATACATAGCATCAATATATGTTAATTATATGCTATTAAGTGTCGGTTTGTAAGACTCTTTTGATATTTTTTAACGCCTTTGTTTGTTTCCTTAAAACCTGACGAAATTAACAAAAAGAAAAAGGCTGTAACGCCTTGAGTGTTGCGCTTTTCTCAATGCGTTACAGCCTGCTTGTTAATTTATTGGTCTTACACGAATAATTTCACGTTCTGTGTAGAACGTATCAATCTCAACCGTGCCATCCGCATGAATCACGCCTGTGATGTCTTGAATGAAATTATCGACCGCTTTAAAGTAAATGGAGCCGTCAAAATCAATGATGAGATTGTTCACTGCGTGAACATTCTCGCCTTCGGTTAAGTTGATTAGATCATAATAATGATAGCCATCCAAAGATTTTTCCTCGTTACGCTCGAAATACAAAATCGCCGTCTTATCGTTGTTGATGCCAATGAAACCATCGCCTAAAGGCGCGACTTCACTCATCGCCGGCAGATTGGTGTAATGCGCACTGTAACGTTTCGTCGTTGGGTTATAGTCTAAGATGATGTTGTCTTGACCACGCTCCCAAGACCCACGTGGGATGAAGTAACGGTTGTCTTCTAAAATGGACATGTGTTGAATGTTATTAAAGACACGATACGAAGGCATTCTAACTCTATGTTCCTTGACGTGCCCCCCAATAATTAGTCCAATCTGAGTGAGAGAAAAAGTGATATACTAAACTCAAATGAAGGATGGATGAACTATGAAAAAAACACGTCATACAGTTGAACAG
>SKJA01000087.1 GCA_007116105.1 Candidatus Izemoplasma sp. | reverse complement strand
TGTTCAATCAAGGCGGTTTGGTGTGCCTCATCGTAAGCGAGCACAATGCCGATGAACTGTTGCGTGGGTTCTTCACTGCGCATGTTGTAAAGCTGTTCGTTGAGAGTGGTCATCCCTTCCATGAAGCCGTGGGACGACAGTCGATTCTCTGCTTTTTTTATGTTTAAAAGATACTTTGGAATGTCCACTTGAACCTGATCGGTGAGCTCATCGATGAGCTTACGGTAGGTTTTTACCACGGTCGCGATGTAGTGAATGCTTTTCATGCGTCCTTCAATTTTAAGGGAGTCTACCCCTAAATCAATCAAGGCAGAAATGTGTTTGACCGCTTGTAAGTCTTTCGCACTCATTGAAAATGGCATGGTTTGATTTAAGACTTGTCCCTCTTGGACAAGGTCATAGTCCCAACGACACGAATGAGCGCATCCCCCACGATTCGCATCGCGGTCGGTCATCGTATTGGATAAGGTGCATTTACCTGAATAACTCACACACATGCCTCCGTGAATGAACACTTCAAGCTCTGCTTTAGCTCTTGGCGCTAAACTTTGCAGCTCCTGAAGGGAGACCTCACGTGCCAACACGACACGTTCTAAACCGACCTCGGCCCAAAAATTCAAGGCCTCAACATTGGTCGTGGATTGTTGCGTTGAAAGATGAACCGCAAGCGTGGTGTGGGTAAGCGCAGCGTCAATGACGCTCGCCGCCGCCGCAATGATGGCGTCCACATGTAAGGCTTCGAGTGCTTTTAAGTAAGGGATTAACCCTTCTAAGTCATCTTGGTGAGGGATCATGTTGACGGTCACGTACACTTTTTTTCCTAGACGGTGGGCAAACGTGACGGCTTCTTCAATGGCGGCTAAATCAAAATTACTTGCACGGGCACGCAAAGAAAAAGATTTTCCGCCAATAAACACGGCATCGGCCCCGTAGAGCAAGGCAAACTTGAGTTTTTCTAAATCGCCAGCGGGGGCTAAGAGTTCTGGTTTTTTCATTCGTCATCCCGCCTTACTGGGTGCGTTCGTTTGTAGTAAAGCCCGTTGTCATATCCTTCACGATAACGGTTTATTATGGTTTGAGTCAGTTGGCCGTCTCGCGCTTGAGCGTAATCGTCAATCGTCGATAAGATCGTTGGCAACGACAACATCAAGGTGTCGATGATGAAGTAATCTAACACCTGAGAGAGTTGATCAAACTCCTGCATGGAGGCTCTAGGCAGCGCTCTAAAAATGTGGGTGCCCGCATGGTCTTCAAAGATCGGAAAAGCTTCCTCTCGTTGGTGTTCAATGAGCGCTAGGTTGCGGGACTGTTTGACCGATTCCACATCAACCTCTTGGGTGAACGAAAAGTAATGATCAATCAAAGGCCGACGTGAGTGAAAGATGTTGATGTAGCCATGACCAAAAAAGCCGATTGAACTGGGGGCTTGCTTGGCAATGCTCACCAAGTCTTCCAGCAACAACTCACGAGATAAAATGAGCGTTTGAACGCCTTGACGTTGCCAAAAGCGAGTGTCTTCTAAGCTCGTGTTGTAGGTCTCCGGCGCATAAATGAGCTGCGCTTCTAAGTTGAAACGGCGGGCCGCTTGTAAGACGGCTAAATCCGCAAACAACACCCCTTCAAACGAAAGGAAGTTCAGCGTTTGAAACAACACATCGAGTGTCTCTAAATCGGGTTGATGCAAGAGCTTGTTCACACTTAGCCAGACGTCTTTTTGATGCTCATGAACCCTTTTGATTACAGCCTCAATGTCTTCGTGTGCTAGAGCTTTTTCATAACGATGTGAGAGATGTTCAAGCGGCACGACGATGACATCGACCGCTGATTGAACCACCGCGTCAAGATGATCGATGGACGCAAGATACGCCACAAGTTTCATCGTGTGACCTCCTTTTTGATGCATACAGCCAAGGTATCACCCACAGCGTGGAGGGTGCAGTCTAATCGTGAATCTTCGATGAGGTTGGCTTTAAACACATCGCTTTTACGTAACAGCGCACGGGCGGCGCGTGATTGGGTGTGTTTTTTGACTCGGTTGAGGGCGATGTTGTCGATTAAAATCAACCCACCGGGTTTAACACATGGAAAAAACCGGTCTAGAAACGCGGCTTGGTGTGCTTTGGCGGCGTCAATAAACAGGCAATCCACCGTATGAAAGAGACTCGGGTCTACGGTCCGGGCGTTGGCGTGAACAAACTGTACACGGTCGCTGAGTTTCAGTGCTTCTGCGTTGTTGGTGGCGTCTTTGACGCGTGCTTCATCCTGTTCAAGCGATTGAATCTTTAACTGTGGATGAGCATAAGCAAAAGCACAAGCACTGTACCCAATGCCGCTGCCGAGTTCTAGAAGGGTGGTGACTTGATGGACACTGATGAGCGTTTGGATGGCCTCTAAGGTGTCATCATCAAGAATCGGCACGCCCCCTTGACGGGCGCGTGCCTTGAGTGATTCTAATGTCATTATTCTTCGTCGTCTTCTTCAGCTAAAAAGGTGTCTAACACTTCTTCAACCATGTCCCATTCTTCGTCGCTTTCAATGGGGATTAAGTCGCCGCCGTCTTCGTCGTCTTCGTTGTAGCGTGAAGCAAACACTTCATCGGTGTCGCCAAACTCTTTGTAGATGACATACGAAAAGCCAGTTTGCTCAGACTTGAAGGTTAAGATGATTTCATAATCAATTTCATTGCCTTGTTCATCAATCACATGTAATGTTTTATCGTCCATTATTGGACCTCCTTTAGTTTTTGTCGATCGAGATAATCTTGTAAGAGGATGCTTGCTGCGATTGCATCCACGGGGGCTTGTCGTTGTTTTTTCTTTTTGCCGGAGGCCCGGTTACTGGCATGCGCCATCTTTGAGGTCAACCGTTCGTCAACAAGCACCACCGGAATGTCAATGGCTTCTTCAAGTGCTTGCTTAAAGACTAAGCTGTGTTCTGCTTGAGCACCTAAGGTGCCGTCCATGTTTTTGGGTAATCCTAAGACAATGGTGCTGACGGGTTCAAGGTTGAGCAACCCTTTGAGTTTGACAATCAAGCTCGCGGCGTCAAAGGTTTCAAACCGGAAATTTTCAAGGGGGCGGGCAAAGGTGTTTGAGGTATCTGAAATGGCCACACCACACGATTTAGTGCCTAAGTCTAGAGCCATCGTTTTCATGAAAGCACCTCTTTTGCGGTCTGGATGACATCCTCAAGGTCGACCTTGGTTTTAATGCCGCCTTGAGCAAAGTCGGCTTTGCCACCACCTGAACCACCATACGTTTGGGTGAGTGTCTTAATCAATTGTCCGGCGTGGGTGTTGCCATCGGTTTTCACCACAATCATGATACCTAACTCTAAAGGATTGAGCAAAACAAGCGTATGCAACTGACCTTCATCAAACAATCGGTCAGCAAGCGTTTTAAACGCTTTCGCTTCTAGCGTTTCACTGACGGCGCTAATGAGTGTGCCTTGTGAGACGTGAGCAAGCAGTGCGCTGAGGTCGTGTGTCGCTTGTTGCGCCGTATACTCTCCCAACGCTTTATCGTATTGTTTGAGGGTGTGTTGCGCTTCTTGAACACAGGCGCGCATGTTGATGATGTCTTGATAGGAGCCGATGGGTTTGGGTAAATCAGGGAAGTTCAGTGGGCTTTTAAAGCCTGAAGCTTGAGCCTCTTGTACTTTTTGTTCAGCTTTATGTTTCAGTAAATGATACGCTTCATACTGACCTTTTAAAAACTGTGGCATTCTATCGACACGTTCACCTGCAAGACCGGTGATGCGATAGATTCCGGAACCTTTGGATTCCACCGAGACCACCGCATACCGCTCAATCTCTTTGGTTGAACGCACGTGGGTGCCGCCACAGAGGTCTTTGGTAACCCCCATGTCCACCACGCGCACGAGCGCCCCATATTTTTCACCAAATTCCGCGATGGCGCCCATCGCTTTTGCTTCTTCGACGCTGGTTTCAATAATGTCGACCGCATAATCGGCTTGAATTTTTTCATTGGTCGCGCGTTCAATCGCTAAAATGTCCGCATCTTCCAACAAACTCATGTGGTTAAAGTCAAACCGCATGGTGTCTGGTCCGACTTGAGAACCTTGTTGGCTGACGTGGGCGCCGATGTCTTGGCGCAGCGTTTGGAACACGAGGTGCGTGACAGAATGGTGTTTTTGGGTGGCGCGTCTTAACGTTTCATCCACATCTAAACGGACCGTGTCCCCAAGCGTTAAATCATGATCGCCAAGCACGTGCATCGTTTGCCCGTTGGGCAGTTTTACCACGTCTTCGACAGGGTACACTTTGTCGCCTTTGAGAATGACGCCTTGGTCGGAAACCTGTCCACCACTTTCGGCGTAAAACGGGGTGATGTCGGTGACTACGCCTTCTTCGGTGGTGAAAATGATGGTACCCTTCGCGCTTAACGTGTCATAACCGACAAAGTGAACGGGCGTTTTAAACGCCAACAATTGAGGGTCTTGATCGTGCATGGTGTGGGTTGTTTTACGCGCACTTCGTGCCCGCTCTTTTTGGGCTTGCATCGCGTCTTTAAAACCCTCAATGTCCACTTTAACTCCGTGAGCTAACGCGTATTCTTCCGTCAGTTCAACCGGAAAGCCATACGTATCATAAAGCATAAACGCCGCTTCGCCGGGGATTAGGTCGGGGTGTTTTTCCACCAAAGTGGCAACCATCTTTTCCCCTTGATTCAACGTTTCTAAAAATTTCAGTTCTTCCTTTTCAATCAGCGTTTCACAAAACGCTTGTTGTTCGCGTAAATAAGGATAGGACGCTTCCATCATCGAGACAACCGTGGCCACAAGGGGTTTTAAAAATGGTTTGTCAATGCCTAAGCTGCGCCCGTGTTTGATCGCGCGACGCAACAGTCTTCTTAAGACATACCCGCGTCCTTCACTCGAAAGCGTTGCCCCATCGCTGATGGCGAACACCACACTGCGGATGTGATCGGCAATGATTTTAAAGGATGCTTGGCCGGTGTAAGGCTGTTGACTGATCTGTGCAATGTGATCGATGACGGGTTTAAAGAGATCGGTTTCAAAGTTGGTTGGCGTGTTTTGTAAGATACATGCCATGCGTTCTAACCCCATGCCGGTGTCGATGTTTTTGCTGGGAAGTTCAGGGTAGGCTTCTCGCGAGAGGCCGGTTTTGGCGTTGAACTGACTGAACACAATGTTCCAAATCTCAATGTAGCGATCGTTCTCAATGTCTTGACGAATCAGCTCTGTGTCGCCCTCACCATACGCCACGCCACGGTCATAAAAAATCTCCGTGCACGGTCCACAAGGTCCTTCACCAATCTCCCAAAAGTTGTTGGTCGACTCGATGATTCTTGAGGGGCTGATGCCTAAGGCCAACCACGCAGCTTTCGTGTCTTCGTCGGTGGGATAGACGGTGTAGTAAAGTTTGTTTGGGTCAAAGCCATAATAGTCTGGGCTTGTTAACAACTCATACGCCCATGGGATAACCTCATCACGAAAATAATCGCCGATCGAAAAATTCCCCAGCATCTCAAAAAAAGTGTGATGTCTTGCGGTTTGTCCGACGTTTTCAATGTCGTTGGTGCGAATGCACTTTTGTGCATTCACTAAACGTGGGTGTGGGGGCACTTTAGAACCATCAAAATACCCTTTTAACGGTGCGACACCAGCGTTGATCCACAACAACGTGGGATCGTTGATGGGCACCAGTGAGGCACTCTCTTCAATTTTGTGGCCTTTGGCTTTGAAAAAATCAAGCCATACTTGCTTAATGTCATGTCCTCGCATGGTTTTCCTCCTTGGATACTTAGGCAAAAAAAATCGTCCTTAAACAACTGTTAAGGACGATCGAAACCGCGGTACCACCTTGATTCTACTTTGTAGCGCTTGAAGACGGTAACGACGTCATACGGATGGGATTAGCCATCTCTTCAAAGGAGCTGTCTTAAACGGTCGTGTTTGTTTTCACCAGCCACAAACTCTCTACATTTCGTCGTTTAAAACCATCTTTGTCTACGATTTAACCTATTATAAAAGATTCGCGTGAAGAATGCAAGAAAGACTACTCCACCGTATGCGCACTGAAGACGCTGTTAAATTGGCGCGCGGCCCGGATGAAGGTGGTGCATTTTGAAAGTTGCTTTAAGGTCGGTGCACCAACATAGGTGCACGTTGAACGAACGCCACCTAAGAGATCGCGTACGGTCGCATGAACGTCTTTACGGTATGGAATTTCCACCGTCCGACCTTCACTTGAACGGTATTCTGCGACTTCACCAAAGCGTTTTTTCATGGCTGTGTCTGAAGACATCCCATAAAACAACACCACGGTTTCTTCTTCGAGTTGTTTTTGTTTCGTTTGTGGGTCGAGGTAGGCCGTTTCTTTTAAGCGTGTGACTTTGTCGCCGCCGCCTTCATCGTGGCCTGCGAGCATCCCGCCAAGCATCACAAAATCGGCGCCTGCACCAAATGCTTTGGCCACATCCCCAGGGCAAGTGCACCCACCATCCGAAATGATGTGAGCCCCGAGGCCATGTGCCGCATCGGCACATTCCATGATGGCTGAGAGTTGAGGATAGCCCACGCCTGTTTGTATGCGTGTGGTACACACACTGCCCGGGCCAATGCCGACTTTGACAATGTCAGCGCCTCTTAAAATGAGCTCTTGGGTCATGTCAGCCGTCACCACGTTGCCCGCAATAATAGTATGGGTGGGGTAAAGCGCACGCACTTTTGCGACAAAATCACCAAACGCTTCGCTGTAGCCATTGGCGACGTCGATGCAAATGTATTTTAAACTTGGATGCGCCGTTAAAATGGCTTGAAGGTTTTCTAAATCGGCGGGTGAAGTTCCGGTGGATACCGCTAAGTGATTCGGGTTAAAGCGACCCGCTTGTGCGT
>SKJA01000171.1 GCA_007116105.1 Candidatus Izemoplasma sp. | reverse complement strand
TGACGGATGGAGTACTTTGACACATCCTCGCCATTGAGGAGAACCTTGCCGGTTTTAAGAGGCTTAAGTCCGGTGATGCCGTAGACCAGTTCCGTTTGACCGTTCCCTTCAATCCCAGCTATGGTCAAGATTTCACCTCTGCGCAGTGCAAAGCTAACATCATTCACCACCGTCTTTTTGCTCAAGACCTCTTCGAGTGTCAGTCCTTGAACCTCAAGCGCAACGTCTTTAGGATTAGCCGCTTTTTTATTTAGATTGAACAGAACTTTACGACCCACCATTTTTTCCGCCAATTGCTCGTTTGTGACATCGCTTACGACAACCGTATCGATGTACTTACCTTTTCGCAGGATGGTACAGCGATCGGCCACTTGACGAATTTCCTTAAGCTTGTGCGTGATCAGAATGATGGACTTTCCTTCTTCTGTCAATCGTTTCATAATTTTCATGAGTTCCTCAATTTCTTGAGGCGTTAACACTGCCGTGGGCTCATCGAAAATCAATATTTCGGAGTTACGGTATAACATCTTTAGAATTTCAACACGTTGTTGTTGACCCACAGAAATGTTTGCAATTTTTGAATCAGGATCAATCTTGAGTTTGTATTGTTCACTGAGTGCGACGACCTTCTTTCGAGCATCGTCATACTTTAAAAAGCCGCGATGAACATCTTCATAGCCTAAAATAATGTTTTCAAGCACAGTGAAGTTTTCAACCAGCTTAAAATGCTGGTGAACCATGCCAATGCCTAGTTCATTCGCATCGTTAGGGTTTTTTATCTGTACGCGCTCACCACGCACAAAGATTTCGCCTTCTTCTGGTTGATAAAGACCAAAAAGAACGGACATCAGTGTGCTTTTCCCAGCACCATTTTCACCTAAAAGGGCATGGATTTCACCTTTTTTCAGCTGCAAGTTTACTTGATCGTTGGCTTTGATTCCAGGAAACTCTTTGGTGATGTTGCGCATGTCGATTACTAAGTTCATTCATGTCACCTCGCGATAGCTTTTAAAAAAGGAAAGTCACCTTTCCTTTTTTAATTGCATTTGTTGTTTCAAATTATGATGTTGTGTCTGCGGTAATCTCAAGGACATCAAGGATGTTGAGATCGTCTAGGAATGATACGAGTTCAGCATGTGACGAAGGTACATCAATTTCGCCAGATGCGATACGGTTGAAGATGCTTTGGTATTGTGCTTGAGTAAAGCTGTTGAAACGAGAGAAATCGTCTGGTAATGCAACACCAGCGTTGCTAGCGTCTAAGGTTAACACTTGACCACCTGGGAATTCATCCGCAAAGAAGGCCGTAAGCATTTGGTCAACCGCGCTTGCTAAATCTTTCATCGCACTGGTAATGACCGTTTCACTTAATGGACCTTGGTCAACGTCAACACCAATAACTTTTGCGCCGTCACGAGCTTCAGCAGCAGACATAACCGATGAACCTGCGCCACCCGCAGCAACGAAGATTAACTCAGTCCCACCCTCGAACCATGAAAGAGCACGGGTACGGTGAGCATCAGAAGCATCAAAGTTACCTAAGTAAGCAAAACGATTGTTTGGGAATACAATTTCGCCTAAAACATCGAGTTCATTTGCAGCGTAGTAAACACCTGCGATGAAGCCAATGCCGAAGCGAACAACGGCTGGAACAGCGATGCCGCCCATAAAGCCTAAATCACGGTAACCATCACGCACTGCAGCGTATCCAGCTAAGAAGCCTGACTCATGCTCAGCAAATAAGATTGAGACCGTATTGCTGCCAGTGCCACCGGTTGGAACAGCATCAATCAAGACGAACTTCACGTCTGGATGTTGTGCTTGTGCTTCCCCAATTGCAGCCATGAACAAGAATCCTGGAGTGATGACGATGCGTGCACCTGCGCTGATTGCTAAATCAATCGCATTCAAGTAAGCCGCATCTGAAATTTCTGCAGGACGGTAGTAAGCATAGGTTTTATTGTTGGCCTCTGCAAATGCCACAATGCCTTCCCATGTCCCTTGGTTGAACGATTCATCGTCAATGTCGCCGGCGTCGGTGATCATTGCGATTTCAAATGTTTCTGCTCGACCGCATGCAGCGAGCATGAAGGCAAAACTGAATGCTGCCATTAATAATAAAAACTTTTTCATGATATCCTCCTCAAATTTAAATCTACTTAAATTATAAGTCATCCAGTAAAAAATGTAAACGATTTAGAGGCTTCTTTATGTAATCTCCAAAACATCGTGCATGGCAATCGTTTGAGCCCCCACCATAAATACTTTAAACACCGGATCATAGCCCTGTATGTATCCCTGACAGGTGTGCCGTCTTCCTTCATTAAAATACGTGATGATAACCTCTTCTCGTTGCTGAAACGCCTCACTAAAACGATAGTTCAAATGATCGATTTGGTCATCGCACAGCGTCGGTTTTTCTTCATACTCAAGCGCCTCAAAAACCGTTTTTAAAAAGCCTCCTTGTTCAGGTAACGCTTGAAAGGGCAACCATTTAATCATTTTCCGATCATGATACGTTTCAGCCATGATGTCCTCCAATCAAACCACTACGCATGCGCGCAGTGCCTTCATCAAAGTATGAACTCAACCGCATCACACTTTGTTTTCCAAAGCGGGCTCGGACACGATCAAGCGTGGTGTAAAGCGCATGACGTTGCGCCTTTTCTTGTTTGGTGTCGAAAAGAGTGAGTTGCTCAAACGGTTGATAATAACTCAACTGAGTGGCACGAATGCTGAGGCGACGAATGGGTAAGTTTAGCGAATGCTTTGCCATCAAATCAAGACAGGCTAGAAAAATGGGTTTCGGATCGGACGTCGGGTACGGCAAGCTGAGCTGTCTTGAAAACCCGCCCCCATACTGTTTCGAGTACCCCACAGAAAAATGAATGACGCGTGCTTCTTGATGAATGTAGCGCAACCGTTCCGCCACATCGTCTGCCATTTCTAAGAGCACCACAAACACATCACTGCCGTGATAATCCCGAAACAGCGTTTGCCCTACTCCAACACTGCGCATGGGGCGAAGATCGTCATGTTTATGAGCAATCACGCTCATATCAATGCCGTGTGCATGAAAATAGAGTTCCTCGCCAATGACTCCGAACTGCCGCTTCAACACCGTTCGATTCGCTTTGGCAAGGTCACCGATGGAAAAAATCCCTAAGAGGTTCAGTCGTTTTTCAAGCCGTGGACCAATGCCCCAAAAAGACGATAAGGGACTGATCGGCCAAACACGCGTTGGCACATCTTCATAGCGCCACTGGGCAATCCCAGAGGGCGCTTTCTTACTTTCTAAATCGAGTGCTAATTTGCTCAACAATAAATTATCGCCAATCCCACAGGTGGCTGGAATGCGCGTTTCTTTAAGAATGGTGTCTTTGATGCGTTGCGCCAAAGTCATCACATCACACCGGTGATACGCCAAATAATGCGTCACATCTAAAAACGCTTCATCGACCGAATAAATGTGCAAGTCCTCCGCAGACACAAAGCGTAAATAAATCCCAATGATCTCACTCGACACCCGCAAGTACTCCCGCATGCGTGGCTTTGCCATGATAAGATTGGGGATTTTGGGCAGTTCGAAGACGCGTAAACGGCCCGGAATCCCTTGTGCTTTTAAAAAAGGACTGACCGCAAGAATGATGGACCCACCGCCACGCTCAGGGTCGGCCACGACAAGCGGTGTTTTAAATGGGTCTAGCCCCCGCAAAGCACATTCAACAGAGGCATAGAAACTTTTTAAATCAAAACATAAGATGTCACGTTTAATGTGAAAGTTTTCCATGAGCGCCTCCTGCTTTTTGAGACATTATAGCACGAGAAAATCAAGGACGAAAAATGTAAAATCGATGAAAATAAGACAACCCAAAGACAAGGCGATTTCCCTGTATTTTCTTTTTTTTGACTGTCTAAACAGGAAAGTCAAGACAATAAAAAAAGAGCTTAGATAAGCTCTTTAAGAGGTTTTTCTTGACGTAGCTCAGTGAGGACGCTTTCAAATTCCTCTGGCAATGCGGCTTCCAAAGAAAGTGTTTCATGCGTCATCGGATGCTCAAACGTGAGCCGTTGCGCGTGCAGCGTTTGGCCGGTGGTTAGAATGTGTTTGCGATACCCATACAAGGGGTCGCCAAACACAGGATGACCGATGTACTGCATGTGCACTCGAATCTGATGGGTTCGGCCCGATTCTAAGGTGCAGCGAACGAGGGTATGTTCTGCAAAACGTTCGAGTACTTCAAAGTGGGTGATGGCAGCTTTTCCTTGTGCGACCACCGACATTTGTTGGCGCTTTTTAGGATTTCTTCCAATCGGGGCATCGACGGTACCTTTTTCATGGCCAATCACGCCTTCGACGATGGCCAAATATTCCCGCTTTAAACTGCGTTTTTTAATCATGGCTTGAAGGGCTAAAAGCGCCACTTTTGTTTTTGCAACCACCAGTAACCCACTGGTGTCTTTGTCTATACGATGAACAATGCCTGGTCGTAACGTGTCCCCAAACACCCCCCAATCGATGGGCAACGACAACAGCGCATGGACTAAGGTGTCCTCTTGCGTGGTTGGCGTGGGATGAACAATCAAACCCGCAGGTTTGTTGATGACGATCAGATGTTCATCTTCAAAGACAATGTCCAACGCTAAATGCGCCGGTTTCAAGGTGAGCGGTGTGGCGTGCGGAATCTCTAACCGAATGACGTCGTCGGTTTTAACTTTATATGCGGCTTTTGTTTGAGGCTCACCGTTGACTAAAACGCACCCCTCTTCAATCCAGCGTTGGATGGTCGTGCGTGTGTCTTCATGGTGGGTCATCAAAGTTTTATCGAGTCGTTCAAGTGCTTCTTCGGGTTGTACAATAAATTCAACGTTCATGGGTCATCCTCCGTTTTTCAAAAAAGAGTAAGTCTATCGCAAAAAGGAAAACCCCAATCGTTAAGGCCATATCTGCAACATTAAAAATAGGAAAGTCATAACTAAAGATGTACACATCGATAAAGTCAATGACGTAACGAAATCGTACGCGGTCGATGAAGTTGCCAATGGTTCCCGCAATCAATAACACAATGGCGAGCGAGTAAAACGGTTTATCTTTAAAGCCATTATCCTTTGCTAGATACAAGAACAACCCTAAGGCCGCAAACGTAATGAGGACAAATAAATAAAATTGACCTTCCAACATCCCCCATGCAGCGCCTGGATTGATGTGATAATTCAAGTACAGAAACGAAGGAATGAGTTCAATCGCCTCAGAACCTCTCAAAAACAGTTGGGCAGCCCATTTCGTGACCTGATCAAGAACGATAAGAAAGCTCACAATGGTGAAGGTTACGAGGTGTGTTTTCACAATAAAACTCCTTTGTTTATAACAGAATTAAGGGCAAATAGTGGACTAAAAAGCTGCCTATCACAATCACGGCAAACACCATGCCAACAAAGCTTTTAGACAAAGGCTTCTTTGGGGTGTTCAGTTGCCAACTTAGGCGCGTTAACCAAAGTTGAATCACAAGCCCCAGGAGCAACCCATAGCCATATTCATTCACTCGACGAATGTCGAGCAAAATCAAATTGATGAAAAGCGCATACCACGGCAACATCACCAACAACATCAACAACGCGCGTTGAAGACGTTTTAACCAAATCATCAAGATCCCTCCCTTGCGTGAAGTGCTTCAAGAGCATCTTGAAAGGTTGCAACAGGAATCAGGGTAAAGGTTGGGTTGGACAGCCGCTCGTACGCCGCGCGTGCTTGTTCATAGTTCGCCCCAGCGGGGACAAAAAAGACATCTACTTGATCAAGATGTGCGGTGTAGATTTTTTGTTCAATCCCACCCACGCTGCCCACACGACCATCAAGTTGGATGGTGCCTGTGCCGGCAATGGTTTGGTTTTGACTTAAGTTAAGTCCACCCAATAGATCGTACAAGTACAGTGTTTGCATCAAACCACTGCTCGGACCGCCAATCAAGTTTGAGCGTACATCAAACGTGATGGGAAGTTCCTGGATTTCATAAAACGTGCTGATGACAATGCCGAAGCGGCAATCCTGAGCCACTTGACGTTCAAGTTCAAAGGTACGTCTTTCCCCTTGTGGGGTCATAATGTCAATCTCAGCACTCGTGCCACAGACGGTTTCACGAATGCCTTCAAGGACATCGGTGTTGCCATTCACACTGAGGATGCGATCGCCAATGTTTAGGCGAGGTTCGCTCGCAAAGTTGTAGATTAGTGACACTAGATACTGTTCCTCATACACGATAGGCAATCCCAGTGCTTCCATCGCGGTGATGACTGAGGCATCAATCGCGGAGTTTCTTGCGACTTGACCACTGCGAAACAAATCGGTGGTGGTAATCCCGCGAGCACTCTCAGGCAAAGCATCCACTCGGACAAAGGGCATAAACTGGGCCGCAATGAACTGAAAAATCGTTGGACGGTCGATGGACATGACGTACACAGCATAATACCGTGGTTCATCGTCACGTTCCACATCAAGCCGGATGAATGAATCGATGGGCTCTATGTTGCCCGGTGCGGTCAGCCGGTAATCAATGCGGACCGTTAAAACAAACATCACCGAAAAATATAAGATGCCAAGCCAAATCAATCCGAAAACAGTGAGTTTACGCATCGGTTTTTGAACACGTCACCCGCAATGCCGGCATCTGTCTAAGTAGAATACCAACGTCAGTCAACATTCTTTTGGATGCAATGGAAGACGCTTTCTCCTGATATTTATCTTCGATATACACAATCTCTTTAACGCCACTTTGAATGATCAGTTTTGAACATTCGTGACATGGGAACAATGTCACATACAAGGTTGCGCCTTGTAAAGGGGCGGTGCTGTTTAAGATGGCGTTGGGTTCGGCATGCACCACATAAGGATATTTTGTCGCTAAAAAATCACCCTCGTTGTTCCAAGGGTACGCCTCATCACTCAGGCCGGTGGGTAACCCATTGTAGCCTATGCCAATGATTCTTTTTGAAGGATTAACTAAGCAGGCGCCCACTTGTGTGTTGGGGTCTTTTGAACGTTGTGCCGAAAGTAAAGCCACACCCATAAAATAATCATCCCACGATAAATACGATTGTCGCTTCATCGCTTCGTCACGTTGGTCACACTGCTTAAGTTCACATGACAGTAGCCATTTGGATTTTTGTCTAAGTAATCTTGATGATACGCCTCAGCTAAATCGTAACGTACCCCTTGTTTTACTTCGATGACAATAGGTTTTTTATAGCGTGGCTGTTTGCTTTTAATGAAGGTTTGAAGCCGCATTTGCTCATCGTCTGAGAGGTTGTAAAACCCACTGCGGTACTGGCGACCCACATCGGGTCCTTGACGGTTAACCGCGGTCGGATCGACGATGTTAAAGTAGTGTTCCAAAATGTCTTCAAAAGACACCTTGGTGTCATCGTAGGTGAGTTCAACTGCTTCGACATGGCCACTGCTGTGGCACACTTGTTCATAACTTGGTGTGGGGAACGGACCGTCTGCATAGCCAACGGAAGAATCTTGAACGCCATCCAGTTGTTTAAAATAGGCTTCAACACCCCAAAAACAACCTCCGGCTAACAGTACTTTTTTCATACATTATCACGTCCTATGATGTGTTGGATGGCCACACTTGCAGCCATTAAGCCCGCGCTTGCTGGCGCGAAAATACTTGAAGCCACACACCCTCTTCCGGCCACGTCAACTTCATGTGCGTGTTCGTTGAACACCACACGAATCTGGCGCCGTTTTGGATGGGCTCTAAAATAGTGTCTAAGTTTACGCGCGATGGGATCGCGGTGTGTTTGATCTAAGCGACATACTTTCAAGCCCTCAGCACTCAAGCGGTTGCCTTGGCCTAAAACACTAATAAAGGGAATGTCCTTTGCTAAACAGGTCTCAATCAAATCTTGCTTTTGTTTCACTTGATCAATCGCATCAATGACATAGGTGTAGGTGGTGTCAAATAGGGCTTCTTTGGTCGTGTCGTCATACCGACACTGACGATCAAAGACACGAATGTTTGGGTTGATGCTTCTGGCATGTTCGGCTAGCCAAGCGACTTTGGGTTGTCCTATGGTGTGAGGAAATGCCATCAACTGACGGTTGAGATTGCATTCATCCACCACATCAGGGTCAACTAAGGTTAGCGTCCCTACGCCCGAGCGAATGAGTGCTTCAACCACATAAGAGCCCACACCGCCACAGCCGACCACAAGCACATGCGCATCGTCTATTTTTTTCATGCCCTCGAGTTCCACCAGTGGCAACAAACGACGGAAACTCATCCGTTACCTCGCATAAACAAGGGAACATGGAAAATCAAGCGACCCAATTGATACAGTCCATAGTATAGCGCAATGACCATCGGAATGATGATCAACAAAAAGTACTCCGTGGCTTCAAAAAAGGCATCGATCATCAAAAAACTGCCCACGGCGCCAAAACCAGCCACTAAAAACGCCCACGCATATTCCTTACGGTAGTTGAGGCGTAGAGTCTTTGACCACACACGGTAGCGCCAAAGCAAGACGAACGCAAACGTGGTTGCAAGGATGAACGTGATCCCCAGCGCCGCCAAAAGAATTTGCACAGGGGTAAACACACGGACTTGTTCAATGGCGTAGCCAAACGCAAAAGTTAAAGGAATGGCGAAGACGGTGATGATGATAAAGAGGGTTAAACGAGCATGCCAAAGGGTAATAATCTTCACGAAGTTTCCGCCTCAGCTTCTTCTTTGAAAAGACGAATCCTCTCTTTGGCGTCCTCACGCTGTTCAATAAAAAACGTAATTAACACCCGTGTTGTCGCTGCTAAAGGTGCCGCAAACAACACCCCTACAATGCCAAACAAGCTTCCAAAGAACAAGATTGACAAAATAATCATCATCGGATGAAGTTTGATTTGTTGACCAATGATGATGGGTTGGAACACGTTGGCCTCAATAAACTGAAGCACCACATGCATGCCCAAAATCACAAACGGATTGGGTCCTACAGGCGTAATTAACGTATACAGGGCAACAGGCAACATCGCCAATAAAACTCCGAAATAAGGGATCACCGTAAAGAGCCCTACAATGAGTCCAAAGAAGTAATAATATTCAATGCCCATCACACGAAACAATAGCGTAGAAACCGCACCAAATGAAAGCATCAATAACAACTGACCACGGATGTAAGCACCCACCGTGGTGTTCAAACGCGCCCCTAAAACACCAAGCTTTTTACTTTGACGTTTGGGCCATAAACGGGTCAAGGTTTGATTGATGTTTTCATAATCAAGTAAATAAAACAACAACAATATCGGCAACACGACAAAGGAGATGATCGAACCATACACTGTTCTTGGCAACACCATTCCAAGCGTCGTCGTGAACTGCTCAATGGCTTCAATGAACACGTTACTCGCGAGTAAATTTTCAAGGAAAAACTCATACACGGTTTCACCAAACACAAACTGTTCTCTGAACGGGCCACTAAAATAGTTTACAATCAAAGGATAGTCGTTCTGGAAGAAAAAAGTAAATTCTCTAGACAGCGGTGGCAAAATCAACCATATGAACCCACCAATGAATGCAAAAAACAACGCAAACACCACACTGGCGGCCACGGGTCTGGGTCGAATGCCCTGCTTTTCCAACAAGCGCATGGCAGGGTATAAAATTAAGGATAACAGCCATGCGACCGTAAGCGGTACGAGTACCACACGCACGGCACGGGCGATGGTGCTAAAGAATCCCGAAAACAGCGTCAGTAAAAAGATGAACACTAAGACTGAAATTAATAACCCCATAATTTTAAGTGCACGATTGAGCACTTTATCACTTAAAAACGGTCGTTCTTTCGCCATCTAAATCACTCCTTTGGCTTATTATAGCATGTTATTTTTGTAGTTTTAAAGCTTTTAACGTCGCCTCATCAAGCGCTGAAGGGGCTTCAGTCATCAAGCACTGAGCACTGGTGGTTTTTGGGAACAAAATGACATCACGAATGTTTTTCGTTCCACCGAGTAACATCACCAACCGGTCCAACCCAAACGCAATGCCACCATGAGGGGGGGCGCCATAGGTTAAGGCATCTTTTAAGAAACCGAATTTCGCCTCTTGTTCAGCCTCAGAAAGCCCTAAAATTTCAAACACACTCGCTTGTAACAAAGGTTCGTGTATTCTTAACGACCCGCCACCAAGCTCTTGCCCTTGAACCACCAAATCATACGCATTCGCAAGCACACATGTCGGCTCATCTTTGAGACGTGCCATGTCTTGCGACTGAACCCGAGTAAAGGGATGATGCAGGGCATAGTGGCGACCTTCTGTCGCATCGTATTCAAACATCGGCCAATCAACAATCCAAGTGAAATCAAAGACGGTCTCATCGATGAGGTCTAACTTCTTGCCTAAGGCCAAGCGAATGTGCCCCATCGCATCGTAGGCGATGCTGGGTTGATCGGCCACCACAAGAAGGATGTCTCCTTGTTCGAAGCCTGTCACCTGGTTCAGTGCGTCACGTTCTTCGTCACTGACAAACTTTGCGAGTGGTCCCGCTAAAGCGTCTTCCCATTTAAGATAGGCTAACCCTTTCGCACCGTAACGTTTGGCAATGTCGCCAAAGCCATCGAGGTCTTTGCGAGACAACTGCGAAGCGCCGCCTTTCACCGTGATGGCTTCTAAATTTCCTGACGCTTCGAGCACCGTTTTAAAGACACTGAACGAGGTCTGTTCAAAGACGTCATTGACATTCACAAGTTCTAACCCAAAGCGTGTGTCTGGTTTGTCTGAGCCAAATCGGCGCATGGCCTCATGATAGGGTAAGCGAGGGAAGGGTTCTTCAAAAGTGAGCCCTTTAATGGTCTTCATGACATGTTTGATCATCCGCTCGCTTAAATCAAGCACAGCCTCTTGATCGATGAAACTCATTTCAATGTCAATTTGCGTAAATTCCGGTTGACGGTCACTGCGCAGATCTTCATCACGAAAACACTTAGCAATTTGATAATACTTCTCAAACCCACTGATCATCAACAACTGCTTAAACAGCTGTGGCGATTGAGGCAGCGCATAAAAGTGGCCTTCATGAAGACGCGATGGCACCACATAATCCCGAGCCCCTTCAGGCGTTGATTTGGTCAAAATTGGGGTTTCAAACTCCATAAAATTCTCACCATTTAAAAACGACCGTACGGATTGGGTGATGTCGTGACGCAAACGGAACATTTTTTGTAAGTACGGACGTCTTAAATCCAAGTAGCGATACGTAAGTCGTGTCTCTTCGAGGGCATCGGTGTCATCTTGAATCAGTAACGGAGGTGTTTTGGCTTGCGCAAGCACTTCGAGCTGAGTGACGTCGATTTCGATGTCTCCGGTGGGTAAATCAGGGTTTTTACTTGAACGTTCGCGGACGACGCCACGTACTTCAAGCACAAACTCATGCTTGATGCCGGTGGTGATCGAACGAAGGTCGTTTTGCTCGTCAAACGCCAACTGTGTGATGCCTTCTTGGTCTCTTAAATCAATAAAGACCAATGTCCCTAGATCCCGTTTCTTGGCGACAAATCCTTTAAGTTTTACTTCTTGTCCTACATCCTGTAGGCGTAAGGCGTTGTTGTGATGGGTATACATAATTTACGCTCCTTCGTCACAATCGACACAGGTGTGATCGTGTGTGAGTTTATCGATGATATAGAAAGCGGCTTGGCTTTGTTTGAGCGTCGCTTCTTCTTTGGTGATTTGGTCTTTGATGCTGACGGTGCCTGCGCGCACTTCATCTTCACCTAACAAACAGAAAAAGCGTGCGTTTAAGCGATCACTTTGCTTAAACTGGGCTTTCAAACTGAGCGGTTCAAAGCTGCTTTCAACCGCAAGGTTTTGCTTTCTCAGTTTTGCGGCTAAGACGCTTGAAGCAACCAACGCTTCTTCGCCTAGCGCACCGATGTAGACATCGATGCTTTCCACAGGAAGTTCTTTAAGCGCGGCTTTCAAGGCCACAATGAGGCGCTCTAATCCAAACCCAAAGCCCACCGCGGGCGTGGAAGGGCCTCCTAAGGTTTCGACGAGGTGATTGTAGCGTCCACCGCCACACAAGGTGTTTTGTTGCCCTAACAGCGTTTCATCGGTTTTGATTTCAAAGACTGTATGGGTATAGTAATCCAAGCCGCGAACCAAACGGTTGTCTACAGTATAAGGAATGCCCTGGGCATCAAGATAGTGAAGCACTGTCTTGAAATGTTTTTGGTCGTCTTCTACTAAATAATCTAATGGTTTCGGAGCGTGCAAGATGGCTTCGTGTTGAGCATCCACTTTACAGTCTAAAATTCTTAAAGGGTTCGTCTCGAATCGTGTTTGACAATCGGTGCAAAGAGACGGTAAATATGGCGTTAAATGCGCTTGTAAAGCCTCTTTGTAAAGAGCTTTACTTTGACCGTCACCTAAGCTGTTGATGTGCACCACGAGCGGCTGAATGCCCAGGGATAGTGTTAAACGATACGCGAGTTCAATGACTTCCGCATCCAACTTAGGATGTGCAGACCCAAACGCTTCAACCCCAAACGTATTGAATTCGCGAAAACGACCCTTTTGAGGACGCTCATAACGGAACATAGATCCGACGTAGTAAAACTTTTGGACCTTTTGAGGGTTGGCATACAGTTTGTTTTCGACAAACGCTCGCACCACACCTGCTGTGCCTTCTGGTCTTAAGGTAATGTCACGTCCACCGCGGTCTTGAAAACGATAGGTTTCCTTCCCCACAACGTCCGTAGATTCTCCCACACTCCGATGAAAAAGCTCACTGTGCTCAAAGTGAGGGGTTCGAATCTCTTGTACAGAAAAACGTTTGGCCATCTTCCGAATAGCCTTTTCAATCATGTGATACAGTTGAATCTCTTCAATCACATCAAACGTACCTTTAGGTTTTTGCATGTCCTACCTCCAAATATAAAAAAAACTCTCCCCTAACATCTAAGGGCGAGTTTACTCGCGGTGCCACCTTAGTTCCGGTCTCATACCGGCCCTCAAACCCTTAACGCGGGGAACGTTTTCTAACATAGAAAAATCCTCCAAGCTGTCACAATTAGCTTCACCTACGACCTCACACCAACCGTCGCTCGCTTTTAGGGAAGGCCCAATTGCATGGCTTATCCTCGGAATTTTATTCGCTTAATTATAGCCTTCGCAGGCTTCACTGTCAAGCGATACTGCCTTAGAAGTCAATGTTTACTTTGTCTTTTACACCTTTAAAAAAGGAGGCATACTGTCCCTTGTAATCTTTGGCTGTGATCGCACTGACATGCGAATCTTTTAGCCGGCCGTCGGGCATCATAAAATGATGACGAGCTAACCCTTCGTACATCAACGGCAGTTTTTCACACAAGGCCTTCGACGCGGCATTATCAGGAAAATAATGGTAACTGATGCGTTTAAGATTCAGGTGTTCAAAGCCGTACACCAACATCGCAAGCGTGGCCTCATACATGAGTCCTTGGCGTTGGTAATCCGGGTGAATGACCATCCCTAGTTGTGCTTTAAACCCAGCCACAAAGGTGTGCAACTCAATCACACCGATCAGGGCATCGGATGGCTTTAATGTGAGTGCAAATGGTCCAGGTTCATGAGGTGTTCGGCGAAATAGAACATCCTGAATGAAGCGTTTGCTTTCTTTCATCGTGGTGTGCGTCAACCAACCGGCGGCTTCCCCAATGCCGGGAATTTTTGCATACTCAAACACCGCTGCGGCATCCGAAGCACGAATCAAGCGTAACACTAATCGTTCTGTTTCGATGAGGGGATAACGTCTCATGCGATACCTTTCACCAACATCACCCACTGAGCCAATGGTTTAAAACCATACCGTACGTACAGTTTTTCTGCTCTTGGGTCGTCGTAATATAAACACACTGTTTTATCTTTTTGTTGCGTGTATAAATCCATCAAATAATGCATCAACGTTTTTCCATACCCATGGCGACGATACTCAGGATGGGTCGCAACGCCCACAATCATCGCATGATCGGTGGACTCAAGCACCACAGAAGCGCTCGCAACCACGTTGCCTTCATCCATGATAAAGGCTGTCGTTCCTCGCTCGCCTGAGTTCATCATTAAATAGCGGACATACTCTTCTTCGTTTTGCACTTGCACACTGTAAAGTTCTTCAATCGTCGACAAAAACCGATAGACTTCACGAGCCTCGTGTTCGGTTTTTAACTCTCTCACCGGGGAATAGTCAATGGAATCATCTCGTTCAAAATCCGTCGAACAGGTGTAAACCATGTCATCAAGATGCCAGTCGAATGCCTCTTGAAACTGAGTCAAAAGACGCTTCTCACCACTGATGAAATACACATCCCACTGCTTGATGACATCAAACCAAGCGGGATTGACTCTGTCATGTACTTGATAAAAGGTCACATGATGGCGGTTTTGGCTGGCGATGCCTACGAGTTGACCCTCATGAAACTCACCATAGCGTTGTTGGTGGCGGCCTTCAAATCCAAGATTCTCAATGTCAGCAATCAAATAGACATTCAATTCTTTCTGATCATAAAGCAGGTCTAACACACGGTCCTTATCTTGCGCTGTGAGTACACGAATCATGATGCATCCCTACTTTCTAACAGCACGGTGACGGGGCCATCGTTGTTGGAGACGATGTTCATATGTTCTTGAAAATAGCCTTTTTTGACCACCTTCACGTGCGTTTTAAGTGCTTCAATGAACAGTTCAAACAACGCATTGGCCGAAGACGGTTCAAGCGCGTTTTGAAATGAAGGACGGTGACCTTTGCGAGTGTCGGCTTCGAGCGTAAACTGTGAGATGGCAAGAATGGCTGCGGAATGGTCTAAAACAGACAAATTTAGCTTGCCCTGAGCATCCGAAAAGATGCGCAAATGGGCGACCTTATGAGCCATTTTTGTGACAAGGTTGGCTTGGTCACCTTCGCGAAACGAGACGTAGAGTAACAACCCCTCATCAATCTCAACGACTGGGGCATTCAACACCTCGCATCGTGCTTGCAAGACTCTTTGGACCAATACCTTCATCTTACTTCATCTGCCTTTCAATGCTGTAAACGTCGCGGATCCGGTTCAAATTGTTGATCAACGACTCCAGTTCAACACGGTCTTTCACGGTCACTTTGAGCTTAACATTCCCCTCACCACGCACATTGCTTGAAGCCGCCACTTGGTTGACTTTAGCACGCGACGCGGTGACCGCATTGATGATTTCGGCTAAGATGTTGTCACGGTTCATCACATATAGTTTTAAGTTGACCAAATACGATGGTGCTGTATTGGTACCCCAATAGACCTCAATGGTTCGGGCTTGGTCGAGGTTTTGAATGTTGTTGCATTCAGTGCGGTGAACCGCAATGCCACTGCCTTTTGAAATGTAGCCAATGATGGTGTCCCCAGGAATTGGTGAACAACAGTTCGCAAGTTTAATCGAGGGATTGTCCAGACCTTCCACAATGACGTCCATTTCAGAACTTGTCTCAGGTTTTCGTGAACGGTTGATGGAGTCGATGAGTTCTTGTTCGGAATACTTCTCTTCGCCAATCAACGCGTTGATGCTCATGTTGACTGAGAGCGTGTTTTTTCCAATCTCATAAAACAGATCATCCACTGAGCGAACGCCTTTGTGCGCAAACAGTTCACTGACAAGCTTATCGTTTAAGGGCACGTCTTGTTTGCGGTTATGGACTTCTTTTTGAAACTCTTCGCGACCGATCTCAATAAGGTCGTCGCGACGTTGCTTGTTTAAATGGTTTTTAATTTTTGATCGGGCGTTGCTGGTTTTGACCAGTTTTAACCAGTTGTCGTTAGGTCCGAAACTGTTTTTACTGGTTTTCATGTTCACAATGTCGCCCGTTTGCAGTTTATACTCTAAAGGCACGATTTTCCCATTGACAATCGCCCCCACACTCTTTAAGCCAACTTCGGTGTGAATGCGGAACGCGAAATCGAGTGGGGTTGAGCCTTTTGGTAAGTCAATGATGTCGCCATTAGGCGTAAAAACATAGACGTTCGAATGAAAAATATCGTCGCGTAAAAGGTTTAAGACTTCTTCGCCGTCGTCATCACTTTCTTCAGTAAAACGGACTAAATCACTGTACCACTTCAATTTTTGGCTGACGAGATCGGTCATACCGGTCTTTTGGTCTTGTTTATAAGCCCAGTGCGCCGCAATCCCGTATTCAGCAATGCGGTCCATGTCTTTGGTCCGAATTTGAACTTCGTAGATTTTACCGTTCGCAATGACAGAAGTATGGAGTGACTGATACAAGTTGGGCTTAGGCATAGCAATGTAGTCTTTAAAGCGGTTAGGAATCGGTGTCCATTTACTGTGAATGACACCGATGGCGCTGTAACAAGCTTCAACACTTGAAACGATGACGCGTAAGGCCAATAAATCAAAAATGTCATCGAAGTCTTTGTTTCTAGACTCCATTTTTTTATACACTGAATAGATGTTTTTGACGCGACCTTTGACGTTGTACTCAAACTGATGTTCACCCAGTAAATACTCTAAATTGGTGCGCATCATGGCGAGGTCGCGTTCACGGTTGTACCGTGTATCCGCAATCATTTGCGCAATCGTGCGGTAGCGTTCTGGGTAAAGATACTTAAAGCTCGTGTCTTCGAGCTCTGCTTTTAAAATATACATCCCCAGCCGATGGGCCAGCGGTGCGTAAATGTCTAAGGTCTCTTTGGCGATCCGTTTTTGTTTCACTTCTGGCATGGAATCCAGGGTGCGCATGTTGTGAAGACGGTCTGCCAGTTTAACGATGATGACACGGATGTCTTTGGCCATCGCAAGCAACATCTTCTGGTAGTTTTGCGCTTGTGCTTTTTGTTTTTCAGCTTCTTCGTTTAGACTGCCTTTAAATTTGTATTGACCCAGCTTTGTAACCCCTTCAGTTAAGACGGCCACTTCTTCACCAAAACGAGTTTTGATGTCTTCAAACGTCGCGGCTGTATCCTCGATACAATCATGTAAAAGACCCGCCACGATCGTTGTTGGATCGGTGCGGTATTCGCTTAAAATATCGGCCACCGCTAAGGGGTGGGTGATGTAGGGTTCACCGGTTTTCCGCATTTGGCCTTCATGGAAGGCTTTGGCGTACTCATAGGCTTTGTCGATAAACGCTAAATCCTCATCGTTATTGATGTACCGTTTAAGCGACGTTTTGAACTCTTCGTACGAGGGGGTTAAATAGGCCATACATGAGCTCCTTCGTGAAGGATTAACGAGGCTTAGTAATGCAGTAAACTTAAAATCGGAATGTGATGGAGTTTCTCTCTTCCCGCAAGAAAATCGAGTTCAATGAGGAAAATACAGCCCACCACTTTGGCACCCACGGATTCAATGAGTTTAATGGTGGCTTCAACGGTGCCACCAGTGGCGAGTAAATCGTCGACGATGACCACACGTTGACCTGGTAAAATGTCGTCTTTATGCATCGCCAACGTATTCTCACCATACTCTAAAGCATAGGACATGCTGATGGTTTCACGGGGGAGTTTTCCGGGTTTACGCACGGGAATAAAACCAATGCCTAGTTCATACGCGACGGGCGTACCAAAAATGAACCCGCGGGCGTCTGGACCGACAATGACGTCGGCTTTTTGCTCTTTGGCAAAGGTAGCCATGACTTTAATGGCTGCTTTAAATGCTTCACCATCCCCAATTAAGGGGGTAATGTCTTTAAATTGAATGCCTGGTTTAGGGAAATCTGGCACATTTTTAATGTATTTATCAAAGGTCATTTTAAGCTCCTTACATGGTGTCTTTGGCGTCTACGCCAATGAGATTTAGGGCATCTTTTAGTACGATTTGGGTCGCTTTTAACAGATTTAAACGCTCGATGACGAAAGTCGGATCATCGGTTAAAATGACTTCATCACTGTAAACACTGTGCAGTGCTGTTGCCAGTTTATGGGCGTATTGTGGAATCTTATGAACCATGCGTGTTTGGGCAGAACGTTGGATGGTTTCAGGGTACAGCGCGAGGACTTTTAAGAGTGTTTCGATTTTCTCACCGCTAAGCGTTTGATAGGCGGTGTGCGTGGCATCTGGGACGATGCCTTTTTCATGTTGTGCTTTTTCAAGCAAACGGTGAATTCGAGCATGCGCATACTGAACGTAATAGACGGGGTTTTCATTGCTTTGTTTAAGCGCGAGATCGAGATCTAAGTCCATGTGCGTGTTAAGACTGCGCATCGCGAAGAAATAGCGAATGGGGTCGACACCGACTTCTTCAATGAGAT
Organism: Candidatus Izemoplasma sp.; assembly: GCA_007116105.1. Taxonomy (GTDB): domain Bacteria; phylum Bacillota_I; class Bacilli_A; order Izemoplasmatales; family Izemoplasmataceae; genus CSBR16-87. The sequence continues at coordinate 4,298 of SKJA01000171.1, read as the reverse complement.
CTTTAAGCGAGAGCGCTTTTCCTGAACGTTTGGACATTTTTACTTCGACACCATTTTGAATCACGCGCACCATTTGTAACAGGTCGACTTCGAGTAAATCACTCCGTTCACCCAGCATACTGATGGCGGCTTTCAAACGACTCACGTAGCCATGATGATCCCCACCTAAGATGTCAATCAACAAATCATAGCCTCGCTTAATTTTATCATGGTGATAGGCAATGTCTGGCATGATGTACGTGTAAGTCCCGTCTTGCTTGACTAAAACACGATCTTTCTCATCTCCAAAGTCACTGGTCTTTAGCCATAATGCATCGTCTTCACGATAGGTAAAGCCTTTGCTTTTGAGCGTTTCGAGTGTTTTTTCGACCGAGCCTGTTTCATAGAGCGTCTGCTCGCTGAAGTAATGATCAAACACAACCCCAAACGACTGCAAATCGTCTTTAATGCCCTGCATCAAGGCTCTAACACCCTCTTCTTTAAAGAAGCTTAACGGGGCACTTTGAATCGCCTCGCCGTGGATCTCAATCAATGTTTGCGCTAAGCGTGTGATTTCAGGGCCATAGTAGCCATCTTCGGGGAGTGTGAAGGGGAGTGCTAAGTGTTCGAGCACCCGTGCTTTTAAACTCAGTCCTAAGTTATCGATTTGATTGCCAGCGTCGTTGACATAGAACTCTTTGGTTACGTCATAGCCAGCTTTGCGCATCAAGCGCGCTAAAGAATCACCCGCAGCCGCTCCACGGGCATGCCCAATGTGCATGGCCCCGGTTGGATTCACAGACACAAACTCGATGAGGACTCTTTGGGAGCGTGAAGGTTGGGTCGCATACTCGGCCCCTTTGGTAAGTATGTCGGTGAGGACGTCGTATAAAGTGGCGTTGGTTAAACGAAAATTGATGAACCCTGGACGGGCCACACTCACAGACTCAATCACGTCATCAGGGGTAAGCAACGTCACGATGTCCTGAGCGATCATAAGCGGATTTTTCTTTAACACTTTTGCGAGTTTCATCGCTACGTTACTCGCATAATCACCGTGGGAAGGATCGTTGGGTATTTCGAGCTCGATGTCAAGATCAAGGTGACCCAACTCGGTTTTAACAATGGTTTCTAGCCGTTGTTTGATATGGTTTTGTTGCGGATTCATGGGGTTTTCTCCTTAAAATTCAACGTCATTTGCGTGGGGGTAAGTTTGGTTTTTCGAGGAACTTTCATCCATTTCGCACTGCGCCCGGTGCCTAAAGGACGAATGATATCTTCTTCTTTTAAGCGTTTTAAGGTTCGATTGATGGTCGAATCAGAAACCGTAGGATGTTTAAGACGAATGTCTTCTTTGGTAAAGACATCGGGCAGCTGTTTGATGGTGTTTTCCAAATAATCCGATTTGTTTTGAGAGTGGTCATAGGTGTAGTTACGAATCATCTCTTGGGCACGTTGATAACTCGAAGTGGTTATGTCAAGAATTAAGCGATGTAATGGAATCGCGTTTGATACGCCTTCATTGTAGTTTATGACGGCTTCTTGACGCGCTTTGCGAAACTCTTTTTCATGTTCAAACAGCGCGGTAAAGAAGCTTTCAAGATGAAAGCACCGATAGTCACTCGCAAGCAACAATAGATAAAACACGAGTAAACCAATGGTCTCGTTGTGGGCATGGAAGGGTTTAAGCTGCATGAAATCAAGATAGAAATGACAGGCAACATAACCTTTTTCGAACTTGTGCTTTTGAATCGCTTGTTTATACAGCGTTACAAGCTCTTCTAAGTCTTCACGTTTAGACGTGCGGTGCCCGGACAGTAAGGTAATTTCTTGACGTTTATCGCGCTCTTTTTTGGCAATTTTAACAAAATGTAAGTCTTGATCGGGCACAATGTCTTGATACAAGACGGAAGCCAGTGCCGTGATTTCGTTGACAATCAGTTCAAACGCGTCAATCCCATGATGCATTTTATTGAAGATGGCTTTGAGGCGAACGAGAATTTTTTCATTGTTGTTTTTTGGCGTTCGGTTATGCAACAACATTTGTCTCAAGCGCGCGTCGGGAATGGTGATGTCAAGATATTGCAAGAAGCGGAACACATCTTCGCGGATGGTGGCTTCAATAAACAGCGGTAAATCTTGATTAAGCGTGCTTAAAAACGTATCATTGCGACCAATTAAGCCATAAAGCTTTAAATATTGATGAATGATGTCGTTTGGAATATGCGTTTGTTGGATCGTTTCCAAACCGTACATAGCGCTTACTCCTCATCAAATAAAGATGGTTGATGCACGTTTTTCGACGTAATTTTCTGATAGTCAGATAGCGGGGCGATGACCTCATCGTCCGCGAGATGAATCGGTTCAACAGAGAGTTTTTGTGGACGTCCTTGTTTTTTGCTGACGTAAGGTTTGCCCGCATCAGCCGCTTGACGTTTAATGTCAAACGCATTCACCTCAACCAACCCACGATTCGTCACCACACGCACCATGGCACGGTGTTTGTACTGTGCCGCGTTCAATAACGTCGCATCGACGACGAGATAAGGATTCGACTTCAAGGCTTTAAACAACGGGGTCCCGGAGAGGGTCCGACGTTTCTTCTCGAGTTCACTTAAATCGATTCGCTTGATGGTGCCGCGGTGGGTCAACACAAGTAAGTCATGGTGATCAACTAAAGGAAGACTGACCGCTAAAGAATCTTTCGCACCAAGACGCATCGCCTTCACGCCTTTGGCGTTGAGATTGGTGATGGGAATGTCACTTAAATCATAGCGTAACGCTTGTCCAGAGGCCGTAATGGTCAACACTTCATGGGTTAAATCGGCCACCCGTGCCACGGAGACTAATTGACTGGTGTCACTTAGACTCAACGCTTTTAAAGGACGATTGTAACGAATCGCTTGATATTGTTTGAGTGGTGTGAGTTTCACCAAGTTATCGTTTGTGGTCAACAAAACATGATCTTCAGACTCAAAGGTTTGAACGATTTCCACATGCACAAAGGACTCATTTAAATCCATTTGTAAAAGCGTATTCAAGTGGACGCCTAATTCTTTCCAGCGACTCTCCGGAATTTTAAAGACCGGCAAATAAATGTATTGGCCTGACGTGGTAAAGATCAACAAGGTGTCGAGTGTGCTCACTTCTTGATTGAGCAAGAACGCATCGCCTTCTTTAATGCTTGGGTCGTCGGTCGCATTGTATGAGCGCAAGGATGCTAAACGCACATACCCTTGTTGCGTCAACCCTAAACGCATCGTTTCGGCTTGAATCAATGCGTCTTCTTTGATGGTGATTTTTTCGATGGTGGATTCAATTTCACTAAGGCGTGGTGTCTTTAACTGTTTCACCAACGTTTTGAGTTCTTCTTTAATGACGCGTTCGAGAGAACTTTCATTGTGTAAAATGTCTTTGAGTGATTCGATCGAACGGGTGAGATCGTACGCCTCATTGGCGAGCGCCACCACATCGGTGTTCGAAAGACGATACAATTGTAACGTCAAGATGGCTTCGGCTTGAAGTTCACTGAACTGGAGCCGCTTTTGCAGCTCATCACGCGCTGTTTTCTTATCTTTCGATTGACGAATCAGACGAATCACTTCGTCCAAGACGTCGGTCATTTTTATGATGCCCTCCACAATGTGCAAGCGGCTTTGGGCTTTTCTCAAATCGTAGTTGGCACGGTTTGTGGTGACTTCTTTTTGATGATAGATGTAGGCATCTAAAATCGCCAACAGACCCATTTGCGAGGGCCGTTTTTCGTGAATCGCCACCATGTTGTAGTGATATGACTTCGTCAACTCGGTTTTTTTATGTAAAAAGTTTAAAATCGCTTCTGGATCAAAACTCTTCTTCACTTCAATGACCACGCGTAAACCCTCTTGGTCAGATTCGTCACGCACTTCTAAAATGCCATCCACTTTTTTTTGTGTGCGGAGTTCATCAATTTTACGGACAAGTCCTGCTTTATTCACTTCATAAGGCAGTTCATCGATGACGATGTGTTCGCCCTCAAAATGCGTCTTTGATTTAAGAATGATGCGTCCTTTACCCGTTTCAAAAGCATCTTTAATGCCTTCGATCCCTTGGACAATGCCACCGGTAGGGAAATCAGGTCCTTGAATGATACGCATCATCTCATCGAGGGTGATGTCCGGCTTTTCAATCCGTTTGATGACCCCTTTGATGACTTCTTCTAAGTTGTGCGGTGGAATTTCCGTCGCATACCCTGCCGAGATGCCACTCGCCCCATTCACCAAAAGGTTGGGGAAGCGAGCCGGTAAGACCACGGGCTCGTACTCTTCATCGTCAAAGTT
>SKJA01000120.1 GCA_007116105.1 Candidatus Izemoplasma sp. | reverse complement strand
GCATCAACCAATACACCGCCACCTTCAAAGATCATGACGGTACTTTAATCATCGAGAGTACGGTGGATTACTTAACCAGCGCTGTGGCACCAGTAGATCCAACACGCACAGGCTACACCTTCAGTGGTTGGGACGTTAGTTTTAATTCAATGACAGAAGACATTGATGTTACGGCGACGTATACCATCAATCAATACACCATTACAATAAATTCTCATGGTGGAACAGTCATCGCAAGCATCACACAAGATTTTAACAGCAGTTTTGACTTGCCTGAACCGCCAGTGAAAGAAGGTTATATCTTTAATGGATGGTGCCAAGCATGGCCTAATGAGATTCCAGCTGAAAACATCACATTAAATGCACGTTGGCTTAAAGAAACACATCAAAATGAAGGCATTGAGACCGATGTAAACGGACTCATAGATTCAATTGATTCAGCATTAATTGAAGGTCGAGATGCCCAAGTTATGATTCGTTTTTCTAGAAAATCAGTTAGTGATATCACGGATACTGAAAGCAATGCAATCTCAACCAAGGCTTCAAGTGATTTAGACATTGAAAATCTAGGTGTTATCTATGTTAATATCGAAGTCATAATTAAAGAACAAAGCGAAGTTGATCGCCATGTCAATCAACTGACACAAAAGATTGCCATTACCTTTAATATACCCGTTGAAGATCAAGGGCATAAGAACTATCAAGTGATTAGAGTTCATCAAGGAAAAACTGAAGTGTTGGATTCTGTCTATAATGAGGAAACCCAAACCATAACATTTGAAACGGACCGATTTTCTACTTATGCAATTGTTTATGATGTGGGCACAAGCATAGGGTATTGGTGGCTACTCGCATTAAGCATCATCCCATTAGCGTATTTGGGCTATCGTCATCGAAATGATTTAAGAGCACAAACAGTTTTGGCTGTGAATAGGTTTAAAAACAGAGTCAGTTCCAAAAAAACGCAATAATCTGATTCATTTAGAGCCTAATTGAAGGCGAAAGGGCGGTAAAGCCTTGAGATTGATTAGAATCTCATTTCTTTACCGCCCCTCTTTTTAATTATGACCTAATGCTATCTTGATTCATTCACTAGCGGATGTTACTATTTACAATGGTCTATCACTTACTTTTTGAAGGAGAGCGCATGAAAAAAACGATCATTATCTTAGCCAGTCTTGTAATAGTTTATATTTTAGTTTCAAGTGTCTTAACAAAAATCATCTATGATCAATCGTTTCCAAGGTATCAACGTCATGACGATTCCATTAATGCTTCCGTAAGATACCGTGATGTTGAGGAGGACCACCCTCGAACTCTGGTGAACTTTGAATCGAATGGGAATCAACTACAAGGATACCTCTATCCGAATGAAGAAGCCATTGGGCTCGTCGTGATTGCGCACGGCATTGGTGGGGGTGCAGATAGTTATATGGTTTACACAACCTGGTTTTTAGAACAGGGCTGGGCCGTGTTTAACTATGATGCGACCGGTAGCTTTGACAGTGAAGGTGACACGACCAAAGGCTTTCCTCAATCATTGATTGATTTAGAGAATGCTTTAACGTATGTGGATGGGAACGACACCATCAATCACTTGGACATCGTTTTGTTTGGTCACAGTTGGGGAGGCTATGCGGTTGTGAATGCCCTCCATTTACGAGACGATATTAAAGCCGTTGTCAGTGTGGCTGCTCCAAGCAATGCCAACGATATGATTGTCGAACAAGCTTCTAACATGATGGGTGTGTTTGCCGCGACACAAAGACCATTTCTAAGTGCTTATCAAAGCCTTCTTTTTGGAAACTATGCACGCTATGATGCCGTTGATGCTATGAATAACAGTGCCGCACACGTGATGATCATTCACGGTGTGAATGACACGGTTGTTCGCTATGACGGCAGTGCCATGATTGCACGACGAGCAAACATAACGAATCCTAACGTCACCTATGTGACGATGGAGCAACCGGGCAAAGATGGACATAACAATCTGTTTAGATCTGAGGAAGCCATTCGTTACATTGATGAAATCAACGTGGAATACCGTGCGCTTTATGACTTGCATGATCAAAACATTCCTTATGCGATTCATCAAGCCTTCTACGCAGACGTGGATCGTTTTAGAGTACAAGAATTGGACGCATCGCTGATGCAACAAATCCACGAGTTTTTTGAGAATGCATTAAGCAATGAAGGAACCTAGCATTGGATCATGCCTAATGAGGTGACGAGATGAAAAAAATCTACATCGTACAGCATTGCCAATCTGAGCATCACATCAACGACCTCACGGGCGGCTCAACAGACACCCCACTCACGGCCCTTGGAAGAAAACAAGCCGTCGCCGTCGCGAAAGAACTCAAATCCATGGGGCTCCATGACTTTCATTTATTGAGTTCAGATTTAACCCGCGCGACCATGACCGCAGAAGCGATTCAAGAAGTATTCTCACAAGACATGACCTTGGTAAAGGCACTCAGAGAAATCCATAACGGGGATGCGATGAATCAAACGAAACAATGGGCGCAAGCGCATGCATTTTATGACGCAAGCGTCTTTGAACTCGATCGTCCTCAGTGGCGCAACGCGGAGACCCCAAGAGCGTTGTATCAACGCATGAAACAAGTCATACAAGATTACATGACGACTCAAACAAAAGATCTTGTCATTGTCTCTCATGGCGTTGCCATTGCGTATTTAATCAGTGCTTGGCTTGGCATTTCTGTTGAGCAAATGAAACACAGTTTTCTTAAGGGTCACGCCGGAGGCATCTCGCTTTTAGCGGTCAGTCCCTTAGGACAAAACACGCTGATCCATTTTAATCAGACGTCTCATTTAAAGCACTTAACGACGCCTTAAGTGAACGTTACTCAACACCCGATAAAGCCCGAGCATGGCTCTAAACACTTTGTTTAGACCCGTGCTCGGTTTTTTTGACACGCACGGGTCATCTTATACGGGTTGTGCCATTTTGAGTATGCTTGATAAAACAAAACAATCGGCGACCCCATCAAAAAGTCTCACCACACAGGGTCTTGACCCTGTGTTTTCGTGTGGTATACTGTATCTATATGAATGAACGCTCATATAGATGGAGGGACCCATGGAACAAAAAAAGCCCCTTGAGTTTTGTGAATGCAACGTGCTTCACCCTGAACAAATCAACCAGGCGAAAAAGAACATGATCGATCGTGAGTCACTCTCAAGACTCACCCTGTTTTTCAAAACCTTCAGTGATGCGACACGCTTGAAAATCCTGCTGGCCCTTAAAGACAGTGAACTGTGTGTGTGCGATTTGTCGGCGGTGATTCACATGAGTCAATCGGCCGTGTCACATCAGCTCAAAATACTGAGAGAGAACCACTTAGTGAAGTACCGAAAAGAAGGCAACGTGGTGTATTACGCACTCGATGACAACCATGTACACCACTTGATTACCCAAGCGCTGAATCATTTAAATCACACGTAGAAAAGAGATTGACATGAAAGAGATGACGTATCGCTTGTCCACATTAAGTTGTGCAAACTGCGCCGATAAAATTGAACAAAAGATTCAAACCATCGACGGAGTAGAAGAAGGTCATGTCAACTTCGTCACCAAGGTGATTAAGGTGAACGTTTCAGACTCAACCAAAACGCGAAGCCTCCATGACACGATTAAAACCATCGTACAAGACATCGAGGGTCCCGTTGAGGTCTATGAACTAAACCCGACGATCACCTACGCAATCGAAGGGCTCGAGCGTGAGGCCTTAGCAGCAAAGATTGAACAGACACTGAGCCAAACCGAAGGCATCCTTGATGCGACGGTGGATGTGCTTGCGAAAAAACTGACCATCCAGCTTCACCATCCTCTCGCTCAAACGCGGTTGGATTCAAAGATCCAATCCCTGCTTGATGAGATTGAACCAGGGCTCCTCATCACACTAGCACAGTCCGCAAAGAACGACTATGCGGATGAGTCAGCCACCATGTCCAAAGACTTTATCTTCTTTGGGATAGGGGTGATGTTGTTCATCGGTGCGCTATGGCTTGTGGGTGGGGGACCACTCTATTATCTGTTGCTTGTCCTAAGTTATCTGATCCTTGGTGGAAAAGTGGTCATGAGAGCCTTTCGTAACCTCTATCGAGGGAAGGTTTTCGATGAAAACTTTTTAATGACAACCGCGACCATGGGAGCCTTTGCGATTGGCGAGCACCCTGAGGCCGTGGCGGTGATGATTTTTTATCAAATCGGTGAGTTTTTCCAAAAGGGTGCCGTCAATCGCTCAAGGCGCTCGATTCAGGCCTTGATGTCCATTAGACCGGATGTCGCTACGATTAAACAAGGAAACACATCACGACAGATGCGTGTTGAAGACGTCCAAACCGGGGACATCATGATCATAAAACCAGGCGAAAGAATTCCGCTGGATGGGGAAGTGATTTTTGGCACCTCCACGATCGACACGAAAATCTTAACCGGTGAGTCGGTGCCCATCACCGTGACCGAAGGTGAGATGGTGCTCTCTGGCTGCATGAACCTCAATGGGGTGTTGAGCGTAAAAGTCACCACCCTTGCCAGTGAATCGACGATCTCGAAGGTGCTTGAACTGGTTGAACATGCGACCAGTAAAAAAGCACCAACAGAGACGTTCATCACCAAGTTTGCGCGTGTTTACACGCCCATCGTGACCGCGCTGGCGGTGTTGTTGGCGGTATTACCCCCACTTTTGATTCCTGTCGCAACGTTTGAAGATTGGATCTACCGCGCCTTGGTCTTCTTAGTCATTTCATGTCCTTGTGCCTTGGTGGTGTCGATTCCTCTTGGTTTCTTTGGCGGGATTGGCGCGGCGTCTAGAAACGGGATCTTAGTGAAAAGCGGGAATTACTTAGAGGGTCTCAATCACATTGAGATTGCGGTGTTCGATAAGACGGGAACCTTGACCGAAGGCACGTTTACGGTGACACAAATCAATCCCGTCGAGGGCCTCACCCCGGAAACCCTACTCGAACAGGCCGCCTACGTTGAAAGTTTCTCCAATCACCCCATTGCGGTTTCCGTGGTCAAAAAATACAACAAAGACATTGATCAACAGCGCATCACGATGGTTGAAGAACTGCCTGGACATGGGATTAAAGCGGTCTATCATCGCGATCGCATCGTCATTGGCAATGCGAGAATGATGGAAAAAGAAGGCATTCAGTTCGAAGAATCGGATGCGCTTGGTTCCATCCTTTACATCGCCGTCAACGAAGCGTATGTGGGCAACATCGTGGTCTCAGACCAACTGAAAAAAGACGCTAAAGTCACCATCGAAAGGTTGAAATCGTTAGGGATTAAAAGAACGGTGATGCTCACTGGGGACAAACATCGTGTTGCAACGTCCGTAGGAAGCGCCCTTGCCATCGATGAGATTTACAGTGAGTTGTTGCCTGAAGATAAACTCAACATCGTTGAAACGTTGTTAACCCAAACATCACGCAAAGGAAAACTGTTCTTTGTCGGGGATGGCATCAACGACACGCCCGTTTTAGCAAGAGCCGACATCGGCATTGCGATGGGTGGGTTGGGGGCTGACGCTGCCATCGATGTTGCGGATGTCGTCATCATGAATGATGAACCCTCAAAGATTGCTACAGCCATCTTAGTCGCCAAGAGAACCAGAAGCATCGTTTGGCAAAACATCACCCTTGCATTGGGCATTAAAGTGCTCTTTCTCGGGTTAGGCGCGATTGGTATTGCCACCATGTGGGAGGCTGTGATTGCGGATGTGGGCGTCTCTTTACTGGCCGTTTTAAATGCCATGAGAGTCCTTAAACACAACTTCTAGTGATACCTCCAGACACGGCCGATTCACACCTCATGAATGGGTTATCTTACGAAAAAAAAGCCCTATCTAAAAGCCTAGGATCCCTTTAAATCTTAGGCTTTTATTCGTTCATGGTGACACATCTATTGTAAATCCACACGTGCTACAACCAGCGCACGGAAACTGAGCGCAGAAAGGACACGCAGTATGATACAATAAAATCATCTAGTTACGTGAGGGAAATCATCATGCCATTTGAGATTTTAAGACAAGACATTACGAAAATGCACGTCGCGGCCATTGTCAACTCAACCAGTGCCCACCCCTTGATGGGTGGGGGGTCTGATTTTGAGATCCATCAAGCCGCAGGGGATGAACTCTTCAAAGAAAGAGAAACCTTTGGTGTGCTAGAAGAAGGACGCGCCATTCTTACCAAAGGGTATCAACTGCCCGCACCGTATGTGATTCATGTGGTGGGACCGGTTTATCTGGGTGGCCAACACGAAGAACATGTGCGCTTGCGTCAAACGTATCTGAGTGCCCTATCTTTAGCGAGACACCATCAGCTTGAGTCTATTGCTTTTCCTTTAATCTCATCGGGCACGTATCAGTTTCCCCGAGGGGAAGCTTTAGACGTTGCCCTCTCAGCCATCAAAACCTTTCTCGATGAACACGAGATGATGATTTATCTGCTTGTGTATGATGACGCGTCCTATCAAGTCTCACTGGAACGCTTCATTTCAGTTAAAAACTACCTCGAAGCAAGTCCCTCGGACACTTTGATTAATGCTCAAAACCTTTCCGAACGCTTTAGTGTATCCAACCTCTCACACGAAAGTGACGCATCCATACGTTCAGAAAAACGGTCTTTAGACGACCTTGACCTTGAGCTGGATGAGACGTTTGCAGAGTCGTTGTTTCGACTCATCGATGAACGGGGGTTAAACGATGTTGACGTCTACAAAAAAGCCAACATTGACCGTAAACTCTTTTCCAAAATCAAAAGCAACCCCCACCATCAACCCAGTAAACTCACCGCCCTTGCGTTTGCGCTTGCGCTTGAACTCAATCTTGATCAAACCAAAGACCTGTTGAATAAAGCAGGTTATTCGCTTTCACCCAGTTCTAAGTTTGACAAAATCATCGCCTACTTCATC
>SKJA01000023.1 GCA_007116105.1 Candidatus Izemoplasma sp. | reverse complement strand
TTAAACCAACACTCTTATAGTTTGTGTTGCGAAAAGGTCATAAAAAAAACCACACGATGGGAAATCACTCAATTGCAGAACCGAAATTCTACTAGGGGGGCACCTCTTACCTTGGCTTTAGGATCCCTTCAATTTCAAAGGTTTTCACACCACCAACGTCTTGGTACCTTATGTGATACTTTGGGGTCGCATATGAGTGATTTCCCATTGTGTGGGTTAATTACATTATAGAATGTAAGCCTTTTTATGTCAATCTATTTGACCTTGACCGACCAATAAAAAAGCAACCTTCAAAGGAAGGTTGCATGGTTTTTAGAGCGTTGTTTAGGCTTTCGCGCTGCTTTGTAAGCCTTCTTTTGCGGCGCCGACTAAGGCTGCGAATCCAGCTTCATCGTGAATGGCTAAGTCTGCTAATACTTTACGGTTTAACGTAATGTTCGCTTTTTTAAGACCGTTCATGAAACGGCTGTATGAAAGGCCGTGTGGACGAACCGCTGCGTTGATGCGTGCAATCCAAAGTTTACGGAAATCCCCTTTACGACGCTTACGATCACGGTAAGCGTAAGAGAGTGATTTCATGACTTGTTCATGCGCTGTTTTGTATAATAAATGTTTTGAACCGAAATAGCCTTTGGCTAGTTTTAACGTTTTTTTACGACGCTTGCGTGCGACGATGCCGCCTTTTACTCTTGGCATGATGGAACCTCCTAATTAATGTTATTTAGTTGCAGCTAGTGCTTTAGTAATTCGTTTTACGTCGCTAGGCGCTACGAAGTTTGCACTGCGGTTGTTGCGGATGGTGTTTTTGTTTTTGTTCCCTTTTAAGTGGGCTCGGTTGGCGTGTGATACTTTGATTTTGCCAGTGGCGGTCTTTTTCACACGTTTAGCAGTACCACTATGGGTTTTCATTTTAGGCATAGTAATCCTCCTTAGGAATCTTTTTTCTTAGGCGTCAAGGCCATAATCATGGTGCGCCCATCTTGTTTTGGATGAGATTCGATATCTGCGATATCTTCACAGCGTTTAAAGAAGTCGAGCATCACTTCACGACCTTGATTCGTGTAAGCCATCTCACGACCACGGAAACGGATCGAAATTTTGAGTTTGTCGCCTTTTTCTAAGAACTTGCGTCCATTGCGAAGTTTTGTTTCAAAATCATGCGTGTCAATCTTGGGTGACAAGCGCAGTTCTTTGACAGTGACAACCTTCTGTTTTTTCTTTGCTTCACGTGCTTTGCGCTGTTGGTCGTACTTAAATCGATTGTAGTCCATCAACTTAGCCACTGGGGGATTGGCGTTGGGGGCTACGACCACCAAATCTAAATTACGACTGTAGGCCAAGTCTAAGGCTTTTTGCTTTGTTAAGATGCCGACTTTTTCGCCGTCATCCGTAATGACCATCATCTCTTTTAAACGGATGGTTTCATTCACATTAGTCTCAACTTGACGCTTGGGTTGTTGGTTTCGGTTAATCGCGTTCACCTCCTATGTTCGAACGTGGGGGAAATTAGAATAAAAAAAGTGCAAGCTTTAAGCTCACACTGTCTAGTTTATACGAAAAAAAACTTGTATAAAGTAGCGTGAACCCAAAGACAATGTCAATCGGGTGAGAGTTATCTCTTCTTTCCACCAATAAAACCTTCATTAGTATAGCATGATTAGAAATTTTGTCAACGTTTATACGTGATGAATGTAATCTTTTGTTCGTTCATGGTGTATCAACCAACCCATCAACAACACACTGATGGCGCCCATGACCCTCAAAGAGCCAAACACACCCAAGTGTGCATGAAAAAACAGTGATGGCATCACATACGAGACGAGCCGCATCAAGGGATGAAGGGGCAGTGTGTGACCATGGTTTAAGGTGATGGACGCTAAAAAGAAAACGAGCACCATCGCCATGTACGCGTACGCTCTACGTTGTTTGACAACCCATTGTAACACACAATACAGAAAATGATACCAAAGAGTGATGATGCCATAGTCTTGTATGGATAAACGAATCCCTGGATCGTAGGGCATCCAAGCCCGCACGCTTTGCATCAGCCAAAACATCCACATCAACGCCACATAGCCACACAACCATTCCACCACATACACCGCACACAACAACCATCGTCCTTTGAGGCTGACTAAAAACATCCACTGCAGCGGCTGTGACCGTTGGCGCGTCGCAAAGATCAACAACGCACAGACTAAACTGAGTTGACTGAGATACAGTGCCTCAGCGTAGTATAGCCGCGTCAGCGTTTCTGGCCATAAGCGGTCGTAGGCGGTAAAAAGGCTCGGTCGTAAGAGCCAAGCATAAATCCCACTCAAAGACCCTAAAATCACACCCCACAGCGCCAACGCTCGACCACCATACAATGTGTGCATGATCAACACCATCAACGCCTTCAAAGCTGAACCCAGGTTGCCCTCAACGCTTGATAGGGCTTCGGTTGATGGGTCGCAATGATGGTCGGGTAAGGACGTGTGGTAAGGACGGTTAAAAAGTGATGCATCGCAACACGATCTAAGCCATCTTCGGGTTCATCCAACAGCAGCGTTTTAGATGACGCTAACAACACTGACAACAACGCTTTTTGACGCATGCCTTTAGAAAGGTCATGTGTTTTTTTGGGCAGATGCTCAAGAAGCTCAAACGCTTTGAGGTGGGGGTTGACTGCTTCTGCCTTTAACGACATCACGTCACTTAAGCGTGTGATAAAACGCTCAAGTGTTAAGCCCTGCGGGACATGGGTGTGATGGTCTAAATAAGCACATTGCGTTAAGCGTACGTTTGGCTTGGTTTGAATGAGTCCTGCCAAACCTCTTAGCCAGGTGCTTTTTCCACAGCCATTGGGCCCGCTTAAGATCACCAGTTTCTCCTGTGCCTGAATCGTTGGAAACTGTACGGTGGTGGTGGGATAATCTTTTTTAAACGCTTTAATCTCCATGCGTGAACTCAAGAGTGTGACGTGTGGGTAAGGGTGGCGCAAGGTAACTTTCTTGATACGTAAACGAAGGGACCATAAAGCGTTCAAGTCGGCCGTGTTCAAGGAGCTCAAACACCAAAGGAAAGCGTCGCCATTGACGTGCATCTTCCCAGGTCATCACAACGGCATTAGAGGTCATTGGTTCCAAACACGCGGTGCTCGAAGGACTGTAAGCATGAAAGGGCGCTTCACGCGCAAAATCGTCGTCTGTCACCCACCACTGAACCTCCAAGTGCGGATCCCCTGGACTGGCGCTATGGACACACACAGAGTGGGTGTGAGGATTGTGAAGACGTACATAGACACCGTTGATTTGTTGAGGGCCGTCGCCCACGTGTGTGATGAGTGGGTGGAGTGCTTCAAGCCGCAAGGTAGGGGTTGACGTGTCCCAATAGATGTGCACCGAACCCAAAGGAATGTGAAGACGAAGCTGCTCGATAAAGATCAAAGTCAAGGTTGCCTCTTGAAGATGCCACGGCTGACTGTGGGTGATGGGCACCTCAAAGTGAAGACGATGACGATAAACTGTCTCGTCTTCAGCCAATAGGAGGGTTGTTTCATGATGAACAAGGTCAAGCGCTAAGGTGTGTGGTCCACCTTCATGCGTTAAAAACACACTCTGAAGAATGTCTTCGTGAAAGTAATCCAACGTGGCACGATTGGCCATCAAATCAACCGCCATGGTGGGCGCTTCTTGGCTCAAGTGATGGACTTGGGCCTGAGGCTGAATGAAGAGGTACAATGGCGCTTGAGGAGGTGGGGTATGGAGCGTCCAAAGCCACAACACTAAGGCGCTGCCCATGCCGAGGAGGATGAGAAGATGTTTCATAAAGGATCCACCACGATCGAGTAAAACTCCGTAGCCACACTGAACACTTCCCAACCGCCTTCTCGCACTTTGCGCCAAAACGCATAATACGCACCCACGCCATTCGAGACATACCCTTCACCATGAATTTCAACCGCAACTTTTGTTTTCGGTTCCACTCTTACTTTGATGTCGGTGCGCTCTTCAAGGAAAACGGTCGTGTCGCTCGCATAACTCACGTTGAGAGTAGAATCAAGTCCTAAGCCAAAACCTTTCACTTTGCCATCGGCTTTCATGCGAATCGTACCAGAGGTATTAAACTGGACACGTGTTTGTTCAGTTTGCTTGATTTGAAAGCTTTGATCAATGGTACTGTACCCATCATTCACGATGATCATCAAGGTTTCTTTAAGAAAAGACACCTTTTGATGATGGACTTGTGTGTGTGTGCGCCAACCAAAAAAGCGGCGACCACCCAGTTTGTTTAACATCCCGTTCATTTCAAACGAATCGTACTGATGCAACAGCTTATGTCGCGGACGGTTAAAGGTGATGGATTGATAGACTAAGTATTCCGATGCTTCCACACTCGTGGCAGGAACCGTAAAGATAAAGACCAACAAAACAAGGCCTAAGATTTTTTTCATCGTAACCTCCCTTTTGTCTTGATGATACGAGAGGATTCAATCTTTACTCATTAAAAAAATGCTAGCGTGTCGCTAGCATTTTAATCAGTTCGCCCATATGTTTTTGAGCAACTTCTTCCCCTTGTACAATCCGCTTTTGGATTTTTTCGCGATCAAAATCTAAGATCCGACCGAGCGAGTGCTCAGGATGAAACGTAAACACAGGGATGTCTTTGACGGTCTTTCGACGTCTTAAATTCACTTTAAACAAATCAATCGCGATGATGTGGGTGCACTTTGCGTCAATGAGCGGTTGCAGTGGGGTGTTGCCATAAACACCGCCATCGACATACGTTTTCGCGTTAAAATAGACCGGTTTAAAAAAGATGGGAATGGCGGTTGAAGCCAAGAGATTGTTTTTGACTGTTTGGCGATCGGCATCACGCAAGTTCGGATACTCAATCGGCAGTTCGCCTTTGACCAGTTGCTTAAAATTGTGTTGTAACGCTTCCCAGAGGGTTACTTTATCGCTGCCCATGCACGTTGTGGCAACATAGACATCATGGTGTGATAAGTCCAAAACATCGAGCGCTTCGTCGATCATGTTTTCGAGTTGTTCGGTGGGATAGATGCCCATCTTTACACCATGAAAATCGAACTCTTTAAGACGTTCAAACAGTTCTTTGGGAGACATGTTAAATAAGTCTTTGTCCATCGAAAGCCATACTTCTTCTGCATAATCTAAGCGATCACTGGCCGTCATCACAGCGTTTAAAGCCCCAACACTGGCGCCAGCGTACACCTCCACCATGTCTAAAATTCCTTGGGCTTTGAGCGCTTTTAACACACTCAATTGAAACGCCCCTTTAGCCCCACCACCGGCAAGGGCTAAACCTAATCGCATCGGTTTTTCAATCATACGTGTAATGGTTCCTCCTCTTGATAAACAGCATCAATAAAGGCCCCACCCAAACACATCTCACCTTGGTAAAAGACCACGGCTTGACCGGGTGTGACGGCTCTAACTTTCTCTAAAAAGGTGATTTTTAACCCACGTGGGTCGGCCTCAACTTGAACCTTGACGTCTTTTTGACGGTGCCGAAATTTTGCGGCACAGGTGGTCCCGATGAACGAATGCGCGGGTTGAATGATGTTGACATCACTTGCATAGGCGTGTGTGCCATACAGTTTAGGGTGATGATAGCCTTGACCGACTTTCAAGACGTTACGCGTTAAATCTTTACCTAAGACAAACCAAGGCTCTGTGCCGTGGGCTAACGACCCACCGATGCCTAACCCTTTACGTTGCCCGATGGTGTAATGCATCAGCCCGGTGTGTTCGCCCATGACGGTCCCATCCAGGGTTTCCATCGGTCCTGGTTGCGCGGGCAAATAATTGTTTAGAAACTGCTTAAAATCTCTCTCACCAATAAAGCAAATACCCGTGGAATCTTTTTTCTTTGCGGTAGGAAGACCCGCTTCTAAGGCCACTTTACGGACTTCGGCCTTGGTGAGCTCACCCACAGGGAACAGCACGTTGCGCAGTTGTTCTTGCGTGAGTTGAGAGAGGAAATAGGTTTGGTCTTTGTTGTCATCTACCCCTCTTAACAACGCCAAAGGAGGGCCTGATGCGACCCGGGCGTAATGCCCCATCGCAATGAAGTCAGGGTTAAACTGTGTTGCGTGATGCATAAACGCATCGAACTTAATGAACTTATTGCATAAAATATCAGGATTGGGCGTCCGCCCTTTTTCATACTCACTTAAAAAGTACTGGAACACATGTTGCCAATACTCTTCGATAAAATCCACACGCTCAAGAGGAATGCCTAAATGGTCACAGACCGCTTTGGCATCTTGGTAGTCTTGTTCTTGACTGCACACGGGTTGGAGACGTTCTGGGTTGCCTAAAACGTCTTTGTTTAAGGTTGAGTCCCAATTGCGCATGAACAAACCTAAAACCTCATACCCTTGTTGTTTGAGCACATACGCTGCCACCGAAGAATCCACACCGCCACTCATCCCAACGACCACACGTTTTTTTAAAGTCATTCGTGTCTTGGTCCTTTGGCGACATCGCTGGGCATGCGGTGGTCACTGCGGGGACTGAGGGAGACGTCTAAAATCTTGGGAGCATCGGGTGACGCTTGACGTTTAAACTGTTGTGAGTAAAAGCGACTAAAGAAATTTTTAACGTAGCGAAGCGCTTCGTCATGAGGCATGTGGAATGTTTCTTCGATCAGCCACACCAAACGTGATTCGGTGTCACCAAAACGCAAGAAACGATGCAAAATGAAGTCATTGACTTCGTATTTTCCAATGTGCTCCTCGGTCTTTTGATCGGGCGTGAGTTCTGGTGAAATGGGTGTGTCGATGATCGCTTGAGTGAGGGCGAGTAAATCTTCTTTAAAGCCATGCTTGGCATACTGATCGACCATAAAACGAACGAGCGTTTTAGGCAAACCTTGATTGATGCCATACATGCTCATTTGATCGCCATTGTAGGTGGTGAATCCAAGAGCGAGTTCACTCATGTCGCCGGTCCCTAAGACGATGCCAT
>SKJA01000050.1 GCA_007116105.1 Candidatus Izemoplasma sp. | reverse complement strand
CGATTATGCCTCGTAAAGGACATATTGCCAAAAGAGACGTATTACCCGATCCGATTTACGATTCAAAGTTGGTGACAAAACTCATCAACAGCATCATGATTGATGGTAAAAAAGGAACGGCTCAAACGATTTTATACAACGCCTTTAACCGCGTTGAAACCTTAACCAACAAACCCCCACTACAAGTATTCGAAGAAGCGTTAAACAACATCATGCCAACTTATGAAGTAAGAGCACGCCGCATTGGTGGTCAAAACTACCAAGTACCGGTGGAAGTGCGTAACGAGCGTCGTTACACACTGGGCTTACGCTGGATGACTTTGTATGCTCGTCTACGGAATGAAAGAACCATGGAAGAACGTTTAGCGAAAGAAATCGTCGACGCAGCAAACGGCGTAGGTGCAAGCGTGAAAAAACGTGAAGATATGCACCGTATGGCGGATGCGAACAAAGCATTTGCACATTATCGCTGGTAAGAAAGGAGTACATGATGGCACGTCAATTTACCTTAGATAAAACAAGAAACATCGGCATCATGGCTCACATCGACGCCGGCAAAACAACCACAACTGAACGGATTTTATTTCATACCGGTAAAATTCATAAAATTGGTGAAACACATGATGGCGCCAGCCAAATGGACTGGATGGAACAAGAACAAGAGCGCGGCATCACCATCACCTCAGCGGCAACCACTGCCTTTTGGCGCGAGCACCGTATCAACATCATTGACACCCCAGGTCACGTCGACTTCACGGTTGAAGTGTCACGTTCACTTCGTGTCTTAGACGGCTCTGTGGCCGTACTGGATGCGCAAGCAGGGGTCGAACCACAAACGGAAACCGTCTGGCGTCAAGCGACAGAGTACCGTGTTCCACGTGTGGTCTTTGTCAATAAAATGGACAAAATCGGCGCCGATTTCGAGTATTCTATCGGCACCATCATCGATCGCTTAGGCGTGAACGCAGCAGCCATTCAATGGCCTATTGGCGCCGAAAACGCCTTTAACGGCATCATTGATTTGATTGAAATGAAAGCGCACTATTACGATGGTGAATCGTCAGAAACCCCAGAAATTAAAGAGATTCCTGCGGACTTAAAAGACACGGCGGAAGCCAAACGGATGGAGCTTATCGAAGCGCTTGCGGATTTCGATGAGGAACTCATGATGCTTTATTTAGAAGGCGAAGCAGTTCCTGTAGAGTTACTCAAAGCCACGATTCGTAAAGCCACCTTAACCGTCACTTTCTTCCCTGTCATCTGTGGCTCCGCGTTTAAAAACAAAGGCGTCAAGCTAATGTTGGATGCGGTCATTGATTATCTGCCTGCGCCCACCGACGTTGCGGCTGTCAAAGGAACCTTGAAAAACGGTGAAGAAATTAAAATTGAAGCGTCTGATGAAGCGAAGTTCGCTGCCTTAGCCTTCAAAGTCATGACCGATCCTTTCGTGGGACGGTTAACCTTCTTCCGCGTCTATTCAGGCGTCTTGCAAAAAGGCTCTTACATCATGAATAACTCCAAAGGGAATAAAGAACGTGTGGGCCGTATCTTACAGATGCACGCCAATCACCGTGAAGAGATTGACGAAGTACACGCTGGCGACATTGCGGCTGCGGTTGGACTCAAAAACACCACCACAGGCGACACTTTAGCGGCTGAAAAGTATGACGTTATCTTAGAAAAAATGAACTTCCCTGAACCTGTTATCTCGGTTGCGATTGAACCAAAATCACGTGGCGACCAAGACAAAATGGGAACAGCACTTCAAAAACTTGCGGAAGAAGATCCAACCTTCCGTACCTACACCGACGAAGAAACGGGTCAAACCATCATCGCCGGAATGGGTGAGTTACATCTTGACATCATCGTCGACCGGATGCGTCGCGAATTCAAAGTCGAAGCCAATGTTGGGGCACCACAAGTGTCTTACCGTGAAACGTTCACACAAATGGCTGAAGTCGAAGGTAAATTCGTACGTCAATCAGGCGGACGTGGTCAATATGGACATGTGTGGATCAAGTTCGAACCAAACCCTACCAAAGGGTATCAGTTCGTAGACGGTGTCGTCGGTGGGGTGGTTCCTCGTGAATACATTCCTGTCGTTGACAAAGGGTTACAAGAAGCGCTTGAAAACGGGATTCTTGCAGGCTATCCGATGATCGACGTGAAAGCGACCCTCTTTGATGGGTCTTACCATGACGTCGATTCAAGTGAAATTGCCTTTAAAGTTGCGGCAAGCTTAGCGCTTCGTAACGCGAAAGAAAAATGTAGAGCCATTCTATTAGAGCCGATCATGAGCGTTGACGCCATCACCCCAGACGATTACATGGGGAACGTCATTGGTGACCTCACCAGCCGCCGTGGTCGTATCGAATCACAATCACAACGTGGGAATGCCCAACAGATTAAGGCGAAAGTCCCACTCTCTGAGATGTTTGGTTATGCGACCAGTTTGCGTTCAAACACGCAAGGCCGCGGTAACTACACCATGCAGTTCTCACACTATGAACCAGCCCCTAAATCCATCGCTGAAGAAATTGTCAAAAAGCGTAACGGCTAAAGGGTAAAAACTTGCATTATAGACTATAATGCGATAAAATTATAACGATTTAAACAAGGAGGATTTATCCAATGGGAAAAGAAAAATTTGAGCGGAATAAGATCCACGTCAACGTCGGCACCATCGGTCACGTTGACCACGGAAAAACAACGCTTACAGCGGCGATCGCGACTGTTTTATCAAAACGTGGCGTCGGCGGAACAAAAGCATCATCATACGATGCAATCGACAACGCTCCTGAAGAAAGAGAGCGCGGTATCACCATCAACACAGCACACATTGAGTACGCAACTGAAGCACGTCACTACGCACACGTAGACTGCCCAGGTCACGCGGACTATGTTAAAAACATGATCACTGGTGCAGCACAAATGGACGGCGCAATTTTAGTCGTTTCTGCAGCAGACGGACCTATGCCACAAACACGTGAGCACATCCTTTTATCACGCCAAGTAGGCGTACCTAAATTGGTTGTTTTCATGAACAAAGTTGACATGGTCGACGATGAAGAGCTTTTAGAGCTCGTTGAAATGGAAATTCGTGAACTGTTAAGTGCTTATGACTTCCCAGGCGACGACATTCCAGTCATCCGCGGTTCAGCGCTTAAAGCGTTAGAAGGCGATGCAGCATACGAAGAAAACATTCTTGAACTTATGGAAGCGGTCGACACGTACATTGACGATCCAATCCGTGAAACTGACAAACCATTCTTAATGCCAGTTGAGGACGTCTTCTCAATCACTGGTCGCGGTACGGTTGCAACTGGCCGTGTTGACCGTGGTACAGTTAAAGTTCAAGACGAAGTTGAAATCGTTGGTATCAGAGCGACACGTAAAACGGTCGTAACAGGTGTTGAAATGTTCCGTAAACTCTTAGACAGAGCTGAAGCGGGCGACAACATTGGTGCCTTACTTCGTGGAGTAACCCGTGATGACATCCAACGTGGACAAGTTATCGCAAAACCAGGCACCATCAACCCAAAAACCAAATTCCGTGGCGAAGTCTACGTGTTAAGTAAAGAAGAGGGTGGCCGTCATACCGCATTCTTCTCAAACTACCGTCCACAATTCTATTTCCGTACCACTGACGTAACTGGCGTTATTGAGTTACCAGAAGGTGTAGAAATGGTTATGCCAGGCGACAACGTTGAAATGATCGTTGAACTCATTCACCCAATCGCATTAGAACAAGGTACCAAGTTCTCAATCCGTGAAGGTGGCCGTACCGTTGGTGCGGGCGTCGTTGCACAAATCTTAAACTAACACACATAAAGGGAGTCGAAAGACTCCCTTTTTTTAGTTTAGATAAGGTGCAATTTTGCGTTAAAAGCGGTATAATGTAACTCGAGGTGAGGCCGTGTTTATTGATACGCACATCCATTGGAACAACCCGCAGTTAATGAAAGATATCCCGCGTTTGATTGAACGCGCTTTTGAGGTTGAAGTTAAAACTTTCATCGTCATTGGATATGATCATCAAACGAATGTTGATGCGATTTCCATCGCCGAGCACTATCCGTTTGTGTATGCGGCTGTGGGGTATCATCCAACCATGGCACACACGCTTACACCCGAAGACTACACGTTGTTAGAATCTTATCTGACCCACCCTAAGGTGAAAGCTGTGGGTGAGTTTGGCATTGACTTGTACTGGGAAAAAGAGACACTCGATGCACAAATTCTATCGATGCAAACACAAATTAAACTCGCAAAACGTTACGACTTACCCATCATCATTCACATGCGCGAGGGCACTCAGGTGACGTATGAAACACTGAAAGCGCACGCGCCCTTAAAAGGGGTCATGCATTGTTACAGTGGCTCTGCGGAGATGGCATCGTCGTTTTTGGATTTAGGACTGCACATTGGGCTTGGCGGACCGGTCACCTTTAAAAACGCTAAAACCCCTAAAGAGGTTGCCTTGCAGGTTCCGCTTGAGCGCTTACTGTTAGAGACTGATGCGCCCTATCTTGCGCCTCATCCACACCGCGGCAAAACCAACGGAGCGCATTACATTCCTCTGATTGCGGCACAGATTGCTCAGCTCAAAGACCTCTCGGTGGAATCCGTCGCAAAGCACACAACGGATAACGCCAAACGACTCTTTAATCTAAAGGAGGTTCAAGATGCGTAAATTCATTCTGATGAGCATTGTGGCAACCTTCATGTTGTTGTTGAGTGCGTGCGCGGTCATCGATGACATTCGCGCCCAATCAGGTACGCCTGAACGCACCTTTGATGTGACCGTGTTTACCGAGAGTGAACTCATTGCCATCATTGAGTCGCTCACCCCAGAGGCCTTTCAACGGGTTGAGTTTGACCTTGCGTCGTTTGAAGAAGCTTTACAGACCATGGTCGACCAAGTCGGACGCAGTGTCGTAGGCATTCGCACCCAAGGCAATGTGTTAGCGATGGGTGGAACCGCTTCAGGTGTCATTTACATGCGAGAGGGCAATCACTATTATGTCATTACCAATGAGCATGTGGTGAATCGTGCAACCCGCGTCGAAATCGTCTATGAACGCAACGGTCTATTGTTTACCATTCCCAGCAGCCAAACAGAAATCATTGGCGCTGATGCGACCACCGACATTGCGGTGATTCGCTTTGAATCGAATGAAAATTTCCCCGTCGCACCCTTTGCGGACAGTTACCAAATCCGTGTCGGTCAACTGGCCTTTGCGATTGGTAATCCTTTAGGGTTTTCCTATTTTGGGACCCTCACGATGGGTGTGGTGAGTGGGACGTCTCGCTTTGTCCCAAACAGCACCTTAGAAGTTCCCTTTATTCAACACGACGCTTCCATCAGTCCTGGAAACAGTGGCGGTGCTTTGTTTAACATCAACGGTGAAGTGATTGGCATTAACAACATGAAAATCGTGAACAACGTAGCGACCAACATCGGCTTTGCTGTTCCTTCTAACACCGCGTTAAGAGTGGCTAGAGATTTGATTGAACATGGTGAAATTATACGCCCTTTCTTAGGGGTCACCTCCAATCCTCAAACCAGTGAGTGTGGTCAAGCGTTTGGTGTATGCGTCACGGTGCAAAACGGTGGTGCAGCGCAAGCCGCGGGCCTTCGAAATGGCGACGTCATTGTTGGGTATAAGTTACGCGAGTGGGACTCGTTTATTCCCATCCTTAACTTCAACGATTTACGCGAAGCCATTTTAAATTCTTCTGTAGGCGACGAAGTCGCGTTAGAATATATTCGCAACAACGAACGGCAACAAACCAATTACGTCGCACTACGCGTGCATCCAGACGATCAATAAGGAGGAGTCATCCATGAAACAAGTGATTTTGAAACGCCGCTCTATCCGTTCTTTCAAAAAGAAAGAACTCACGCTTGAAGACCAAGCGAGTATTAAAAAGCTCTTAAAGCAGTTCGAACAGCTCAAAGGCCCCTTTGGGAACACCGTACGTCTTTATTTACTCAACTTAAATGAAGAAAAAGGGCCCGAGTCAAAACTTGTTGGCCTTTATGGTTACATTAAAAATGCCCCTGCGTTTATTGCGGGGTCCACGAAAAACACGTTTGAAGGGCTGGTCGATTACGGCTACGTATTTCAAGCAGTACTTTTAGAACTTACCAAACGCGGGTTTGGGACCGTATGGCTTGGTGGCGACTTCACACGAAGTGATTTAAAAAGCTTTGCACGTAAAGGTGACGTGGTACCTTCTGTGTCCCCTGTTGGTTATCCGGCAAAACTTTCATGGCGCGAAAAGTTTTTACGTTCTCGTCAAGAAGCGCACACTAGAGAACCGTTTTCAAGTAAGTTCTTTAACGGCAACTTTGACACACCGATTCGCGATGATCAAGCGCAAAAACATCCATTTTACGATTACTTAGAACTTGTACGCTTAGCCCCCTCAGCACTCAACAAACAACCTTGGCGCGTCATTGTTGACGGCCAAAAATTGCATTTATACTTACGACGCACCCCCGATTTCAAACATAAAGACCTCGATGTTGAAATGCTCAACATGGGTGTGGCCATGCAACACTTAGAAGTGGGTTTAAATGAAGATAAACGCCGCTTCAAAGTTTCGCGCTTCGATGATGCGCCAAAGAACAAAGCATACGATTACATTGCGACTTACGAATTAGACGCATAATTTAAGGAGTGTTTTTATGGCTTTAACTGCCGGAATTGTAGGCTTACCTAACGTGGGGAAGTCTACCCTCTTCAACGCCATCACCAAAGCAGGTGCCTTGGCAGCAAATTATCCTTTTGCGACCATTGAACCTAATGTTGGCACGGTGTTGGTCCCTGATGCGCGGTTAGAAGCCATCGCCTCAAGGGTTAAACCGAAATCGGTGGTCCCTACCACCTTTGAGTTCACCGACATTGCCGGCCTTGTCAAAGGCGCACATGAAGGTGAAGGCCTAGGCAACCAGTTTCTATCTCACATACGTGCAGTCGATGCGATCATGCATGTGGTCCGTTGCTTTGAAGACCGTAATGT
>SKJA01000145.1 GCA_007116105.1 Candidatus Izemoplasma sp. | reverse complement strand
GCAAGCAGTCCACCTAAGGTCGCAATCGACATTGCAAACGCACGTTTTTGCTCAAACCACTGTGGAACTAAACTGCTTGGGATGAGGGTCAATGAGCCTTGTCCAAAATATCTTAAGAGAAAAAAACCGATGAAGATCATCACAATGTTACTGACAAAACTGTTGTAAAAAGCGGTCAAGGCTAACATCCCACCCGCGACCATCAACATCCGTCTCGGTCCAAAGCGATCGACAGCTTTACCCATAAAAATCAACGATAAGCCACTCAGTGTGGTGGCCACACTATAGCCTGTTGAAAGCAAGGTAGAAGAATATTGAAACGTGTTTTGATACTCATTGATGAACACACTGATGCTGTAGGTTTGTCCTGGCGCAGAGAAAAAGTACGCCAAAGAAGAGATGGCAACAATTACCCAACCATAATACAGTGTTTGACTCATTTTTAATGCCATGGATTTCATCGTATCACCGGATAAAATTGTACCACAAACAGAGGAGATGTTGTACACTATTTTACTTTCCCTAAGTTAGTACCTTGACAACTCAATATTTGTTGAGTAAACTATATGAAATCGTTGCGTCGAAGAAGTAAGAAGCCTCGTTGTTTTCAAAGAGAGTCGGGACAGGTGAGAACCGACAGAACAATGCCTTCTGAATGGATCGACAAGAGGCTTCTTGAATGTAGTAGGGAAGCACGGGTTCTCCCGTTATTGAGATAGGGTATGCTGGTACCCAAACGAGCGCTTTTTGCGGAACCTGAGGTGGCACCACGAATGTACATTCGTCCTCTACACTCTTTTGAGTGTGGAGGACTTTTTTTGTTCCCAAAAAGCGAAACAAAGGAGGTCATCAAAATGATGAAAACCCAGTTCGGCCGCTACGGCGGTCAATTTGTTCCACCCCCTGTTTTAGAGGCCTTAAATGAAGTTGAAGCGGCCTTTGAGCAAGCCAAAGCCGACCCGACCTTTGAAGCAGAGTATCGTTATTACTTAAAGCATTTCGTTGGTCGTGAAAATCCGGTCTATCACGCAAGAAATCTTTCTGAGTATGCTGGTGGTGCGCAAATTTACTTCAAGCGCGAAGACCTAAACCACACTGGTGCACACAAAATCAACAACACCATCGGACAAATTCTCCTTGCCAAACGGATGGGGAAAACAAAAATCATCGCGGAAACAGGCGCGGGTCAACACGGGGTAGCCACCGCTACCGCAGCGGCCATGTTTGGGATGGAATGTGAAATCTTTCAAGGGGCTTTAGACATGGAAAGACAGCGTCTCAATGTGTTTCGTATGGAGATGCTTGGTGCCAAAGTAACGGGCGTCACCCGAGGGACGAAAACACTCTCAGACGCGGTTGATGAGGCGATTGAACAATGGGTAGAGCGGATCGAGGATACGTTTTATCTTCTAGGCAGTGCGGTTGGACCCCACCCTTATCCTGAAATGGTTCGTTACTTTCACCGTGTGATTGGCGAAGAAGCCAGAAGCCAGATTCTAGATCAAGCTGGGAAGCTTCCAGAGGTTGTCATGGCATGTGTGGGTGGTGGTTCTAACGCGATTGGACTCTTTCAAGCATTTTTAGAGGATGAAACCGTGGAGATTGTCGGGGTTGAAGCCGCAGGTAAAGGTCTTGACACTGGCCAACATGCCGCGACGATGATGAAAGGTCAAGACGCCATCATCCATGGGATGCAAACCCGTGCGGTGCTGACCGCCACCGGTGAGATTGCACCCGTGTACTCAATCTCTGCAGGGCTAGACTATCCGGGTGTTGGCCCGGAACATGCTTACTTACAAGATATCGGCCGCGCACGTTACGTCGCTGCGACGGATGATCAAGCGGTCGATGCGTTGTTGCTATTGAGTCAAAAAGAAGGCATCATTCCAGCCATCGAAACCGCGCATGCGGTGCATTATGCGATTGAGCTGGCTCAAAGCATGACCCCTGATCAAGTGATTTTGGTCAACTTGTCAGGCCGAGGGGATAAAGATGTGGAAGCCATTCAAGCATATTTAGACGCTCGCAAAGCTCAAGCTTTCTAAAAACGTCATCTTCGGCTATAATAAAGCCAACAAGAAAAGTGGTGACGTATGGAAAAAACTGATTATAAGATTGCTTTAATGATTGATTCTGAGAATGTCAATCCGCGTTGGATTGAAAAAGTGATTGATGAAGCTGCAAAATACGGTCAGATCATTGTCTCTTTGTTTTACGGAGATGTTAAAAAGATTAACCGTGATTGGGAACAAGTGGCAATCGATCATGCCATTCGACCGATGCATCAATACGCGGTTGCGAAACAAAAAAATGCGGCCGATTTGGCGATGGCACTTGACGCAATGGAACTGATGTATCGTGGGACTGTGGATGCGTTTTTTATTGTTTCAAGTGATTCTGATTTTACGCCGTTGGCAATGAAACTAAAAACTGGCGGTATGATGGTGATTGGTTTTGGTCATCGTGATCAAGTCACCTCGGCCTACCGTAATGCTTGCACAAAGTTTATGTATTTTGAGTATCTAGGTGAAACGGCGGATGAGCCTGAAGTCACCGACATTCAACCGGTTGACATCGCCAATGTGATTGAAAAAATCGTATCGGAAAACGGTGAAAACAATCGTTTGTTAATGTCTCGATTAGGGATTATTTTGAACAACAAGTTTTCTGATTTTGACCCTCGCAACTACGGGTCTGCAAACCTTACAAGTCTGATTCATCAACTTCCAAACCTTGATGTGAGTTTTGATCATGACAAAAAAGCCAATTTCGTGCGTGTTAAACCACACTTTGACCTAGATGCCGTGAAAGAAGCCATTTTAGAGTTGCTTTTACAAAACAAAAGTAAAGAGATGGCTTTACCCAAACTTAAACAAGAAATCGATCAACGCTACCCAACCTTTTCTCATCAAGTGTACGGCTTTACGAAGTTTAGTGGGTTCGTTGCTTCGTTGGGATCGTTTAGCATTCATCAAAATAAAGTACGCCTAAAACGTCAACGGAACTGAGCATGGAAAAAATCGAGTGTCCTCAGTGTCATCATAAAACTGCTGCCCACTTGAATCGCTGTAATGAGTGTGGCTATCCCTTAAAAGAAGATAAACACTTTGAACGGTTGATGCTTTTAGCTTCGACGCGTCCTAGCTACATGAGTTTTGTGAGTGCCTTAGTCACCTTGTTCTTACCCATCCGCTATTTAGATTTTTTAATGGGTGCCCTCACCCTATCTCTTGTCTTTACGGGGTTCAAATCCAAGAAAGAGTTGGGTTTCGCATGGAGCGCAATCATCGTCTTGTTGATGGCTCTGTTACTCAAAATTTTGAGCATTCAAAACGGATTTCCCATCTATATCATTTAACCATCGCATGCTGCGATGGTTTTCTTTTTGTCAACGTTCGGTTTTTTTAAATGCGGATTTTTCCAACACACGGATTGACTCACAACGCGTGAATGTCGCTAAAATAGTGGTAAGTCATACGATAGGAGAACGAAGTTGAAAAGAATTGGTATTTTTATTGATGGTGCTTATTTGGACCGCTTGCTAAAAGATGAGTTTCAAGGATTAAAAATTGATTTCTCGAAACTTGTGTCTTGGTTAGCACAAGATTATGAGGTGTTGAGAACGTATTATTACCACTGCGAACCATATGTCAGTGAACATCCCACCGAAGAAGAACTTCTCCGGGCACAGCGCGCCAGTGCTTTTTATGAACGCTTGCAGTTGCTTGAAGGATTTCAAACAAGACTGGGTAAACTTGAATATCGAGGGTTAAATCACATGGGGCAACCAATCTTTACACAAAAGAAAGTGGATTTACTCTTGGGAGTCGACCTCGTTCGCTTTGCGATGAACAGAAGCATCACACATGCGGTCGTCTTTACAGGAGACAGTGACTTTATCCCTGCCTTAGATGTAGCAAAAGAAGAAGGTGTTCATATTATCTTAGGTCATGGAAGTTTGTACCCTCCGCATCAAGATCTTAAACGGTGTGCCGACCAACGACTACGTTTAACCTCTTTGGAAGCAAAAAGTATGCAGTTACATCATGGGTGATACACTTTAGTATAATTATGGTATACTTATAAAAAAGAAAGGAGACAGTTATGTTTAAAGGAAAACACATGTCCGTTGGGGATTGGTTCTTGTGGCACATTCTCATGGTCATCCCCCTCATCAACATTATTGTCTTTATCATCACGTTGCTTTCTTCTGAGACAACACCATCGTTAAAAAGTTACATGAAGTTTCAAATCATCGTTGTGATTTTAAGTATTTTCGGAATCATCGCATTCGCTGGATGTGTCGCGGCCTTCTTAGAGGGTCTCGATGGGTTTACACCATAAAAAAATCCTTTTACAAGGATTTTTTTTATTTTGGTTGATGAATGACGACTTGTGGAAATGGGATTTCAATGTTCGCTTCGTTGAGGAGTTCTTTAATCCGTTTGCGTAACGCCCGTTCAATGCCCCATTGAGTCATAGAACGCACCAACACCACCACACGCATGTTGACACTCGAACTGTCCAAATGGGTGACCCCTAAGACTCTAGGCGCTTCGAGCATCTCTTCATGGTGTGCTTGCATTGCAGGCAGTTTTTCACTTAACATGGTCATAGCTTTTTCAATGTCCTCTTTATAGGCAATACCGAAATCAACGATGGCCAGTGAATTACTAATCGAAAAGTTTGAGACAGGATCAATCGAACCATTGTTGAAAATTTTAACTTCACCACGAAAGTTTTTCACTTTGGTGGTCTTTAACCCGATGTCTGTGACCTCACCCATAAAGCCACCAATATCCACCCAGTCACCCACATTGTAGTGATTCTCAAAGATGATGAAGAACCCGCTGATCAAATCGTTGATGAATTTTTGCGCACCAAGTCCGATGACTAACCCTAAAATCCCCAGTCCAGCAATTGCAGGCCCAACGTTAATTCCCCAAATGGCTAAGATGGATAATGTGCTGATGGTCGCAATGATGTATTTAAAGATGCTCAAGGACACCTTGGATATCGTCTGACGTCGCCGATGATGGGGAGATTCTTTACGGTTGAGTTGAAAGAGTGAGACTTTGACAATCTTATAAAGTGCAAGCGCTACAAAAAGCGTTACCAGTGAGCCAATGATGCGTGGGATGCTCTGTTCAATGCCACCCGCAGCATTATCAATGAGATCACTTAAGTAATCACTGATGTCATATCCCCAAATAAAGAGTAATGTCACAATCGACCCACCGAGAATTAAAAACAACAAACCATACACTAAAGCGATGAACGCGGTTTTAATCCTATCCTTATTAGCCTCAATAAAATGTCGGTGAACAAAAAAAACCAAACCCAAAAACAACACAATCAAAACCGTATAAAGACTTTGTAACAATAAGTTTAACTGGACTAACATGATCATTCTCCTCTAGATTTGATAGGCGATTAAAAAGATAAAGACGGGGAAGATATACGCTTCAAAGAGTGCGGGATAAACACTGTTAAATCTTGTTTGAGCTAAAGCCTTCGTCTCATACAATCGCAAAAGCTCAGGGATGAACAAATGAAACAGTGCTTTCTTAACAAGTTTTCTAAACACTAAATACACGACACTCAAAATGACTAAAATGACCACAAAACTGGTCTCCCACTCTAAAACAAGCAGTGTGTCAAAAAACGCTATTCCAAGTAAAATCATGAGCGTTAACGGTAACATTAAAAAAGGAATCAAGCTAAACGTAACCTTTATCCTCACCCAAATCCAAGATTGTTGGGTTACATCCATCGTTTTTACACGTGCAAGCATGGCTAAGAAGAGTTTGAAACTCAACAGTGATAAAGGGAAAAACAAAACGATCACTAACATTTGGTCACCTCACCTTGGTCTATTATAACGCACGAATCGAAAACCACCAACCCTAGTTTCTTTTGCCGTATCTTCGAACCCACCTTGTTGAGCCTGCTTCAAAATAAACGGTGTCAAGGGTCAAGATTTATGATAATATTAAGAAAACGCAAGAAACTGAGGGACGCTATGAGACCACCTCAAAAACAAAGTTTAAGTGACACTTTCTTTGTTGAACAAAACAGTTTGAAACTTAAAACACTCAGACTCACCTTTTTGTTGTTTGCCGTGTTTTACGGTGCCTTTGTGTTTACCGATCCACGTTCTTTTCCTGATGCTTGGCCTTTTATCGTCGCCTTGCGATTAGGGGTCGTAGTACCGTCCATGCTCAGCATCGTTTTTTTAAGCTATCACCCGAAGTTCCATCGTTGGCAACAAAGTTTGGGCAGTGTGGTGTTTTACATCAGTGCTGTTTTTGTGATGGGGTTGTTTGTCTTTGGCCCCACCTCGTTTTTGTATTATGGCGCACTTTACATTCTCTATGCCGCAGGCTATTTTATGATTCAACTGAAATGGATACCTGCAACTTTGACGGGCATTGCGGTGTTCATCACTTACTTGATGTTCGTGTTGATCAATCAGTCAGGGTTCAGTGAACAACTGTTAATGCATGTGATTTATTTCTTATTTATGAATGCCTTCGGTTCCTTTGGTGTTTACACCCTTGAAACCGCACAGAAAAACCATCGTTATTTCGAACATCAGCTGACTCAGACGAACCTTAATTTGAAGCAAATCAACGAGCAACATCAAGAAAAAATCATGCAGCTCAGTGAGCTTGTGAATGAAAAAAATAAACTTGAACAAGACTATGAGTTAACCATGGAAGCCATTGAGAAGCTCAATCAAGTTGAAAGTCGATATCAAGCATTTGTCACACAGACACGAGCGTTTGTGTATGAACTCGATTTAGAGGGTAAGTTTACCTACGTCTCAGACAGCATCCAAGAGATTTTAGGCTATGACGCTATGGAACTGATCGATCAACGCTATTTTTACGAATTGTTCCCCTCAGAACTCGCCTTGGAGTTTCGGACCCACGCATTTTCCGAAATGGCAAAGGAAAGCCGCATTCGTGATTTTAAAAATCCTTTAGAAACCCCTGATGGGCAGATTGTTTGGGTCTCATCTTTTCTTGACCCACATTATGATG
>SKJA01000096.1 GCA_007116105.1 Candidatus Izemoplasma sp. | reverse complement strand
GAGACGCCTAGGTAGTGACTGGTGGCTTTGAGTGCTCCTGGGTGATAAGCGAAAAAGACCTTCTTAAAAAGGTCTTGAATCGTTAGATAGGTGCGTGGTTTTTGGGTAAGGGTGGTGCGTTGCATGAGCGCGCGCTGAATGGGCGGCGCCGCGATGATTAACCACGGCTTGTTTGAGCGTTGCTCAAGTGTTTCTAAGGTCATCTAGTCGTTCCTGTGTAGGCCGCTTTCAGCGATTCATAAAAACGCGCGTCGGCGCTCATCATGTAGGGGCGAACATAGAAGAAATAAGCAATACCAAAGGTTAAAAAGCTTAAAATAAACCACCCAATAAACGATAGGTGAAGCATAAATAAACGACCTTTGTTGCCTTGCATCATGGCTCGTGATTGCGTAATGGCATCCGCTTTGTTGGTGACGGTGTCATCGGCTAAGAGATAAGGCGTCATCGCATACGCATACGCTTTTACAATGCCAGGAATGATCAATAAGAGCGCCCATAAAAAGATGAAAAGATTTTTTAAGAAAAGCACAATCACGTTGTTCAAGTATCCATCCGCACTAAAGCCGCGTAAGAGGACACCTAAATCGGCCGTTTGACGGCGGTTGATCATCACAAAAGCCCACACCATCCCAAGGGTGACTGGGGCAAGTAAAATAAGGGCGATGCCGGTGATGCCTGTGGCACCTAAAAGTAGCGGTGGAAGGGCTGAAATGATGAGCGCCATGCCGTAGTTGTCTTTCATTGCTTGTTTTGCTTCTTGTTTAAGTGTTCTTAAGTCCATGGGTTTCCTCCTTGAGTGTTTGGTGACGCAATTGACCGCATGCGGCGTTCACTTGCTCACCTTTTTCTTTACGTGTGGTGGCGTTGATGCCTGCTTTCATTAAGGCGTCGTAAAAGCGTTTGATTTGTGCCGGTTCACTACATTCAAAACTAAATTCAGACACTGGGTTGTAGGGAATTAAGTTGACGTATGCATTTTTTCCTTTTAATAACGTTATCAGTTCATTGGCTTCTTTAAGCGAGTCGTTGACGTCTTTGATCATGATGTACTCATACGTGACGCGGCGATTGGTTAGTGTGTGGTAGTGATCGACGCTTTTCATGAGTGTTTTTAGAGGATACTTCTTATTGATGGGCATGAGCTTAGAGCGCAAGGCATCGTTTGGTGCATGCAGGCTGATGGCTAAGTTTACTTGGGTTTGGCGTAACCCAAACGCTTCAATTTGCGGCGCAAGCCCACTCGTCGAGACCGTGATGTGACGTTTTCCAATGGCGTAGGCATAAGGACTGTTGACGGTGTCAATGAAATCCATCACATGATCAAAGTTATCAAACGGCTCTCCAATGCCCATCACCACAATGTGTGTGGGTTTTATGCCTGTGAGGTCGATGACACCTTGCACTTGCAAGATCATTTCAGCTTGGCTTAAGTTGCGTGTTTTTTTGTGTAAACCAGAAGCACAAAACGCACAACCCATGTTGCACCCAACTTGCGTTGTGACACAGATGCTTTTGCCGTAGTTGTGATGCATCAACACTGTTTCAATGACTTCGCGGTCGCTTAAGACAAACGCACACTTGGTGGTTTCATCCGGGGCCACAAAGTGCGAATGAAGGGTCAGTTGTGGGAGTGTGATATGCTCAATCAGCCATGCCCTAAGCGGTTTGGATAAATTGCTCATGGCTTCAAAATCGCGGATATTTTTCTGGTAGACCCATTGAAACACTTGTTTGGCATTGAAGGCTTTGAAGCCCTCCGCCTCTAAGGTATGAGTCAGTGTTTCTAACGTAAAATCGTAAAAGTTCTTCATTTTATCACCAGTTTAATTATAGCACATCCTAAGCGTGCAGTAACATAAAAAAAAGCCGCAATGCGGCTTCTTTCATTATTCTTGGGTTAAGACAGTGTAAGGATCGTAATAGGCATACCCGAAGGCATCCGCAATCGCTTTATACGTCACTTTTCCTTTAGCAACGTTCAGTCCTAGGAGTAAACTAGGATCGTCGAGGAGGGCGCGTTTCACCCCTTTAGTCGCAATCCGCTCAGCGTACGTAATCGTCGCGTTTGTCAAAGCAAAGGTGGACGTTCTAGGCACAGCACCCGGCATGTTTGCGACCGAATAGTGCACGACACCAAACTTCGTGTAAACAGGATCGTCATGCGTCGTCACGCGGTCGATCGTTTCAACCGAGCCGCCTTGGTCAATGGAAATGTCAATGATGACACTGCCTTTAGGCATTTGTTGTACCATGGCTTCAGTCACGATTTTGTCGGCTTTAGCACCCGGAATTAAAATGGTGGAGATCAACACATCGGCGTTTCTTAACACACGTTCAATGTTTAACGGATTGGATTTTAGAATCGTCACCGATTTATCAAAGATGTCTTCTAAATAACGCATCCGGTCTTCGGAAATCTCAAGCAGTGTGACGCGAGCGCCCAAGCCAATCGCCATGCGTGCAGCGCTGACACCAGCGGAGCCACCACCAAGAATGACCACGTGACCACGGTCAACCCCTGGCACACCAGAGAGTAAAATACCACGTCCACCGCGATGTTTTTCAAGTTGCGTGGCCGCCACAATCGTGCCGCGGCGTCCAGCCACTTCGCTCATTGGTCTTAAGAGTGGTAGTTCTTTTCCTACTTGAACGGTCTCATACGCAATGGCGGTGGTGTTGGATTGAATCAATGCTTCCGTTAATGCAGGTTCAGCCGCAAGGTGTAAATAGGTGAATAAAATCAAATCTTCACGGAAAAAGCCGTACTCTTCAGGGAGTGGTTCTTTGACTTTAATGACCATCTCTTTAGACCAAGCTTCTTTGGCGCTGTTGACAATGTGTGCCCCAACGGCTAAAAATTCTTCGTCGGTAATGCCTGAGCCCTCACCTGCATGAGCCTCGACATACACTTCATGTCCTGCTTGAATCAACAACGAGGCTCCAGCAGGTGTTATACCGACCCGGTTTTCGTTGTTTTTAATTTCTTTAGGTACCCCAATGTTCATAGTAATCCTCCATCTTTATTGTCACGTTTATTCTAACAAATGCGCCCCCAAATAACAACCACATTCGAAAAAAAAGTAAAGCGTTTTCAACACCTTACTTTTTTCTTCTTTAAGCGTCTCTTACAGTGATGTTTAAGCTCTTTTTCAAGGCCTTTAAAACGGTCTCAATGGCCTCATCCACTTGGGCTGTTTCAAGCGTTTTTTGAGGATTGTTAAAGCGTAATCTCAAGGCGAGGGAGCGTTCCGTATCTTTGAGTGGTTCTCCTTCATACACATCGAAGATTTCTACGTCTTTGAAATGCGTGAGTTCTAATTGTTCAATCACATCGATCAACCGTTGCGCAGAGGTTGTTTTTGGTACCACAAGCGCTAAGTCACGTTGAATGATCGGCGTTTTTGAGATGGGGACGTACGGCGCGTTAACGCGTTTGTGAAGCTCGCACTGAGTGAGGTTGATTTCGGCTAAAAAGACATGTTTGAGGTCATAGGTTTTGGCCACACTCGGATGAAGGGCACCAAGATGACCGATGTGCATGTCTCCAAGGAAAATCTTCGCACATTGGTAGGGATGATAACTCTCATGTGTTACGGCTTGATACGTGGCGGTTAAACCATACAGTGCCAACACATGATCGACCAAGCCTTTGAGGCGATAAAAGTCATGCGCTTGATTGCCTTGCCAGTGTGTGAGAGCGTCGTTGGCAAGCGCAAGGCCCAAGATGTCATTCTCTTCGTTTGTCGTGTAGCGTTTGCCGATTTCAAAGAAGGCCGTATCGGTCATTTGACGACTTTGATGATAACGAAGGGTGTCAACCAACCCATTGAGTGGGGTTAACGCTAACACTTGACGGTCTTCACTGAGCGGATTTTTTAACTGCACAGCATCGGCTGAGCTCGCAAAAGTAAAGCGACTGAGTGTCTCTTTTTTCACCAGCGCATACGTCACAGCTTCATGAAGCCCAAGCGTATTAAGGCGGTTTTTAAGTTGTCTAAAACGTCGTTGTTTAGGGCTTAAACCACCCAAGGTGTTGAGCTTGGGTAACGTCGAAGGGAGTTGATTAAACCCATAAAGGCGCCCAACTTCCTCAATCAAGTCTTGTTCGGTTTGAATGTCTTGGCGGCGGGTTGGGACGGTGACGTAAAAACACTCACCTGGTTCATGCGAGAACCGTAAACGTTCAAGCAGCGCCGAGACTTCTGTGACGGTCAATTGAGTCCCTAACACACGGTTGATGCGACTGAGTGATAACTCGACGAGGGCATCTTTGCGTTCATAATGATCAAAATAAGCAATCCCCTCACGCACCGTTGCGCCGGCATATTGAACCAACAAAGCGGTCGCACGTTCGAGTGCGTAGCGCGTTTTTTGCGGATCCACACCTCGCTCAAAACGCATCGAAGATTCGCTGCGTAAATCTAAGCGCCGGGATGTGTGGCGAATGCTGGTGGGGTGGAAGCGAGCACTTTCGAGTAACACGGACCGAGTCGTGGTTTCGACTTCTGAGTCAAACCCACCCATCACACCGCCTAAAGCAATCGGGACGTTTCCATTGGTGATTAAGATGTCTCCAGCTTTAAGCTGTCTGATGTGCCCATCCAGAGTTTTAAAGGTTTCCCCTTCTGTGGCTTCCCGTACCACCACTTCCTGGCTGCCTAGCGCATCGTAATCAAAGGCGTGCAGCGGTTGTCCTGTTTCTAACATGACATAGTTGGTGATGTCGACCACGTTGTTGATGGGACGTACGCCTGAGGCAATCAAGCGACTTTTCAACCATTGGGGGCTTTCACGAATCTCAATCGTATCCAACACGCGGCCATAGTAAGCCTCACAGCGAGAGGTTTGGGTAGAAATCTTCATCGGATTGCTTAAAAGACTCTCTTCAATGGTCGGGTAAGGTATGGTCAGCGGTGCTTCAAGTAACGCAGCGGCTTCATACGCCACGCCAAACATGCTTAGTAAATCCGCCCGGTTCGG
This sequence comes from Candidatus Izemoplasma sp., assembly GCA_007116105.1. Taxonomy (GTDB): domain Bacteria; phylum Bacillota_I; class Bacilli_A; order Izemoplasmatales; family Izemoplasmataceae; genus CSBR16-87. The sequence continues at coordinate 2,113 of SKJA01000096.1, read as the reverse complement.
CGTTAAATCAAGTTCCATGACGACATCGTCGAGCTGCATCACAGCGAGCGCATCGGCGCCGATTTCAGCGTCTTGGGCCAACACATGAATGCCCTCTTCGCCATGGTATTTTTTATCGATGCCCAACTCTTCAAGCGAGCAAATCATGCCCTCACTAGGATAGTCTTTAAGCATCACTTTTTCGATGGTTAATCCATTCGCCATGGTCACACCCACCGGTGCAACGATGACTTTTTGATCCGCAGCAACATTGGGTGCGCCACAGATGATCGAGAGTGTTTCATCACCTAAAGACACCTGTGTCAGCGAAAGCTTATCGGCGTTGGGATGTTTTTCACACGATAGAACATGGCCGACTTTTAAGCCTTGAACCGTACTCAATGGTTTTACGTGAGCAACTTCTTGGGCATGCTCTAAAAACTTTTGAGCGACCACATCGGGCGTGGCTTGATGGGCGACATATTCTTTGAGCCATTTCAGGGAGACATTCATTCTTCAAGCCCTCCTTGATCGTCTTTAAACTGTGTTAAGAAGCGTTGGTCGTTGGTGTAAAAATGGCGGATGTCTTCGATTTTATACGCCAACATCGCAATCCGTTCAACGCCCATACCAAACGCAAAGCCTTGATATTTGGTTGGGTCATAGCCCGCGTCTTTGAGCACGTTATCATGCACCATCCCGGCACCTAGAATTTCAATCCAGCCGGTTTGTTTACAAATTGAACAGCCTTGACCTTCGCAGTTGGCACAACTGACATCCACTTCGACCGATGGTTCGGTGAAAGGAAAATAACTCGGACGTAAACGAATCTCACGGTCTGCGCCAAACATCGTTCTGGCCACTTCTAAAAGCGTGCCTTTAAGATCGCTCATCGACGTTTTTTCATCGACGACAAGGCCTTCGATTTGCATGAACTGATGGGAGTGGGTCGCATCGTCGTCATCGCGACGATAGACTTTGCCTGGGCATATAATTTTCACCGGTTTTTCACCGCCATACGCTAACATCGTGCGCACTTGAACGGGTGAGGTGTGCGTTCTTAAAAGTGTGTGTTCATCAATGTAAAAACTGTCTTGCATGTCTCTTGCAGGATGATCGGCTGGTAAGTTGAGTTTTTCAAAGTTATACAAATCACTTTCCACTTCAGGCCCTTCTTTGATTAAGTAGCCCATGCCGATGAACAGATCTTCGATCCGTTCAATGATTTGCGAGAGAATGTGTTTAGACCCTTGTTCAAACGGAACGCCTGGGAGTGTCACGTCGATGACTTCTTGTTCAAGTCGTGCCATCATGGCGGCCTCGTTCAGTGCTTTTTGATGGCTGTCTAGATGATTTAAGAGCACCGTTTTTAAGGCGTTGACGGCTTGACCAAACGCCGGTCTTTCCTCTGCGGGGAGTGTTTTCATGGTCTGCATCGCAGCGGCCAAATGACCTTTCTTCCCGACATACTGTGCTTTGATGTCGTTGAGGGCAGCGTCTGTTTTAATGTCTTTTAAAGCCTCTAAGAGTTGTGCTTCAAGATGTTGTAACGATTCCATGGTTGTCATCCTTTCTATAAAAAAAGCCCTTAACAAAGTTAAGGGCGACTTTCGCGGTACCACCTTTTTTTATCACTTGACTCGTTAACGCCGAGAGACGGATGGGATTAGCATCACTAAAAGGGGAAAATGACACGGGCTTATGAAGTCTTGCACCACCGACTTCTCGCTGACATAAGGGATCCGTTTCATCATGACCTTTATCTTCGTTTTCAGTTCATTATAACAAAGGTTAGGTTGATTTATCAACCGAAACTCGTAGGAGTTTATACGAGTGCGTCAGTGAGCGCCATAAACTGATCGATTTCTTCTTTAATGACGTCTAATGATGCTTTCCAGAAGGCTTGTTGACGAACGTCAACACCGATCAAACTGGCCACGTCTTCAACGGACATCTGTCCTGTTTTTTGTAAGAGATGATCGATGTCTTTAACAAACGCTGCGCCTTTGTCTTGGTACTGTGCGTAGATGCCTTTTGCGAACAATAAGCCAAACGCATACGGGAAATTATAGAAGCTTAACCCGGCACTATAATAATGCGGTTTGTTGATCCACATGTAAGGGTGTTGATGCTT
>SKJA01000059.1 GCA_007116105.1 Candidatus Izemoplasma sp. | reverse complement strand
TTTTCACAAGAGGCGTTTATTCATTTATACGAGGACATTGTGCGCGCTGGAATCGAGTTCGCAAAAGCACATCCAGCGTATTACATCTTTGGGCTTCAACTCTACCGCTCGCACACACAGGTCATGTTGCGCTTAAGAAAAGAGCTTGAAGACGCAGGCTTACAGTTTATGGAACACTACCTCTCGCAAGACCTCACACAAGGGCATTTAAAACCAGGAACCGATGTGAAGTTGCTTTCAAGAGTGTTGTATCGGTTCAATGCACATGAGTTATTGGAACGTTTTTATGAAGGTGAAAGCACCGAGGATTTGCTTGCTTTAACAAAGGATATGTTAACACTATTAAAAAATGGAATCGAGGGATCACGATGACACAAGACACTGTTTTTGAGATCAAACACTTAACATTCAGCTACAAAAAAGGTCAACCGGATGTCGTTAAAGGCATTGATTTCCACATTAAAAAAGGAGAAATTTTTGGACTTTTAGGGCCATCGGGCGCGGGAAAATCGACCACTCAAAAAATCTTGACGAAACTACTCACGGGCTATGAGGGTGAGGTACTTTATTACGGGAAACCGCTTGATAGTTACTCAAACGCGTATTTTGAAGAAGTTGGCGTTGGCTTCGAGTTGCCTGTCCATTTCCAAAAACTGACCGCGCTTGAGAACATGCGTTTCTTTCAAAATCTATATCAGACCCAAGCGCCCATCGAACCGCTCTTAGAACGGGTGGGTTTGTTAGAAGATAAAGATAAACTGGTGGGTTCATTTTCCAAAGGCATGAAGATGCGTCTAAACTTTGTGCGCGCATTGCTCAATCAACCGAAAGTGTTGTTTTTAGACGAAGTCACGAATGGGCTTGACCCAACCAACGCTCGGATTTTAAAGGACATGATTTTAGAGTTCAAGCAAGCGGGCGGGACCGTCTTACTAACCACCCATCTCATGCATGATGTCGAAGCGTTGTGTGACCGCGTGGCTTTCATCAAAGATGGCCAAATTGTTGAAACAGATACTCCCCGGGCACTGAAGTTGAAATATGGTCAGCGCCGAGTGACGGTGGAACACTATGTCAATGGTGGCACAGCACAAGCGCATTTTGATCTAGACAACATCGGTAAGAACCCTAAGTTTTTAGAACTCTTAAACACCCAAACCATTGAAACGATTCATACGGGCGAAACGTCGTTAGAAGACATCTTTATTCACATCACGGGACGTGATGTTCGTGGCTAAAACGCTGTGGTTTTTTACACAAGAAATGCGCCGTATGTATAAATATAAAATCTTACAAATTTCTTTGTTTCTTGCGCTTCTTTGGTGTGCGCTCCTGTTCTTTATCGGGGCTGAGGGCGCTGCGCAGTTTTTACCGTTATTTTTGTTCATCGATGCATCCGTCATGAGCATGATGATGATGGGGGCCATTCTCTTTTATGAACGTCAAGAAAACACCTTAAAACCGTTGCTTGTCACACCCATAGGGGTGACTCAGCTGATTCTCGTGCGAATTGTGGTGGGCATTCTCATCGCGCTACAGTCGGTGATTATTTTAGGCCTGTTTGCCCGCTTTGTCCTCGGTGTTGAACTGATGCTGATGTGGTGGGTTTTTGTGGTCAGTGTAATCGCGTTCGCGCATGGGGTCTTGGGATTCGTGATTTCATTGCTTGTGAAGGATTTCAATGGTCTATTGGTAAACATCATTGTCTACATGTTTGTCTTTGGTTTTCCGAGCATCTTTTTTGCGCTAGGCATGTTTTCACCCGTTTGGGAAAACATTCTTCTCTTTTCCCCTACGCACGGTGCTTTTGTGTTGATTGAACATGGAATCTCACGAGGCACATCGACGTGGGTGATCGTCTTTGCATTGACGTATTTGATAGGGCTCAGTGGTTTCTTTCTCGTACGCTTCATCATTCCACGGTATGCTTTGATAGGGGTGAAAGAATGACGACACGTTATCTACGTTTGTTACGCTATGAATTTAAAAACATCGTTCGCGATCAGATGACCATGGTGATGTTGGTGTATCCATTGTTGATTTTGATGATCGGAAGTTATGTTTTGCCTGAGTTGCTTTCACGATTTGGTGAGGGTGACGCGGGACAGTATGTGGCCTCGCTGGTGGTCATTTTAATCCTAGGCTCACTTGCACCATTTATTGGCGGTGCCATGTTCGGCTTTTTGATGCTAGATCACCGAGATGAAAACACCCTCGATTCGCTACGGGTGACCCCGATGTCACTGAAAGGGTACTTAGGCTTTAAAGCGACCTACACGTATCTGTTAGCCGTGCTCGCAAGTTTTGTGGTGTTGTATGGTGTGCGTGTGCTCAGTGGGGATCGCTACACGGTGATGGGGATGAATGTGCTCTCAGGCTTTACGTTTGTCAATGTTTTCCTTTACGCGTTAGTCGCCGGCTTTTTAGCCCCCATTTTCGGTCTCTTGTTGGCAAGTTTAGGGAAAAATAAGATTGAAGGCTTTGCTTACATGAAAACGCTGGGCATCTTAGCGATTTTACCAGCACTGGTGGCTTGGGAAGCGATGCAAGATGCAAGACAATATCTCCTTGGCTTTATGCCCACGTTTTGGCCACTTAAGGGCTTGATGGTGGACGCTAATTTGTTACAAAATGACGCCAATTTACCCTTCGGTCTTTACCTGCTCATTGGCCTGATGTATAGTCTGCTTCTGGGGTTCTTTTTGACCCGCTTGTTCTACAAGAAAATACAACAATAAAGGCGTGTAAAACGCCTTTTTCTTTTCTTTGACTCTCTTTGAAATTCCGCCTTCGAAAAGTCCTATTCATGCTATAATGAAGCTGGAGTTGATGACATGCAAAGCTTAAGGGCGCTTTATAAAATTGGCCATGGTCCTTCGAGTTCACACACGATGGGACCCAAAATTGCGGCTGAAATCTTTTTAAACCGTTATCCTAATCACGCCTATGAGGTCGTTTTATATGGTTCGCTTTCCCTCACAGGGAAAGGCCATTTAACCGATTGGATCATTGAACAAACACTTCCAGGCGTCAAGGTGCGGTTCAGTTCAGATTTTTTACCAGCGCATCCGAATGCGTTGGATTTTATCAGTTATCAAGATCATCAACAAGTGGGTTTTATGCGTGTGTATAGTGTGGGTGGAGGCGACATTGTCATCGAAGGTGAGCCAAGCGATGAGTCCTCTTTCGTGTATCCACACCGCTCTTTTAGAGACATCAAAGCCTATTGTGAAACCAACAAACTGACCTTGTATGACTATGTTAAACACATTGAAGGCGAAGACATCGATGGGTTTTTACACACCATTTGGCGGGCGATGAAAGCCAGCATAGAGCGTGGGTTACAACATGAAGGCCTGTTACCTGGTCGCTTAAAAGTGAAGCGAAAAGCCCATGAACTGTATCATAAAGTCATGAAAAATGAAGTACAAGAGATCAAAGAATCACGTTTGGTGAGTGCCTATGCGTTCGCAGTCAATGAAGAAAACGCGGCCGGAGGTGTCATTGTCACAGCCCCAACGTGCGGTGCCTCAGGCACGATGCCTGCGGTGCTTTACTATATGCAAGAACGGCATCATTTTAGCGATCAACAGATTGTCAAAGCGTTAGCCACTGCGGGCATCATTGGCAATCTTATCAAACACAATGCCTCCATCAGTGGCGCTGAAGCGGGCTGTCAAGCGGAAGTGGGCAGTGCTTGTTCCATGGCCGCCGCAGCCCATGCCAGTTTGTTTAAACTCAGTCTCGATCAAATCGAGTATGCGGCCGAGATTGCTTTGGAGCATCATTTAGGCCTCACGTGCGATCCCATTGGTGGGTATGTTCAGATTCCTTGTATTGAACGGAATGCCGTCGCAGCCATGCGCGCGATTCATGCGTGTGGGTTGGCGTATTTTTTAAGTGATTCACGCAAAATAGATTTAGACACCATCATTCAAACGATGTATGAAACAGGAAAAGATATGCCAGCCAATTACCGTGAAACCAGCTGTGGGGGCTTAGCGATTTACTATCAAGACAAAGAAATCACTAAGGAGTAAACGATGGAAAAACACCGCGTTGAGTTTGTTGACTTAACCCACGATGGAAAAGGCGTGTGTAAGATAGAGGGCTATCCTGTCTTTGTTGAACACGCACTTAAAGGGGAAGTTGCGGACATCATCATCACGAAGAGGAACGCCTCATTTGGCTTAGGTCAAATGGTCTCTTTAGTGCACCCTTCGCCCTTCCGTAAAGAGCCATTGTGTGAGTATTATCAATCCTGTGGTGGCTGTCAGTTGATGCATATGCATTATCAAACCCAACTCGATTTTAAACAACATCGTGTCCAAGAAACACTGAAGCGTTTGGGTGGTATTGAGGTCGAGGTTAAAGACACGCTTGGCATGCGCAATCCTTATTATTATCGACATAAAGTGGTGGTCTTCTTTAAACAAAATGGAAAAACCATTCAAGCAGGCTTTCACCGGAGACAGTCACACGATGTGGTCGAGATTAAAAAATGTGTGATCAGTCAAAAACGACTCTTTGAGATTGTGAAAGTGGTTAAAAGTTTAGCGCTAGAAGGCTTAATTACGGTTCAAAAAGACGACGCAGAACCCTTTTTAAAAGCCGTCATGGTACGGTTGTCTAAAGCCGATCAATCGATTTCTTTGACGCTGATTACGAATGCTGGTAAATGGCCTAATAAAAAGCTTTTTGCAGAAAAAATCAGCACCTTGTGTCCGGACATTAAGACGTTGGTGTGGAACATTCAACCACAAGTCAAAGGGCCTTATTTGGGACGCAAAAGTACGATTCTATATGGTGAAGACGTCCTGCATGAAACGTTAGGAAACATCCGTTATCGGTTAACACACGATGCATTTTTCCAAGTCAATCCCGATCAAATGAATGAAATTCTTGACACCATCAAAGACAACACCTCATTTAAACCAACCGACAGGCTGCTGGATGCGTATTGTGGGTTAGGTGCCATTGGCTTAAACTTAGCCACATCGGTTGCGTCTGTGGTGGGTGTTGACATCACAAAAGCGGCCATTGATAACGCTAAGAAAGCAGCTAAAGAAGCACACATTGACAATGCTCGCTTTGTGTGTGGGCCTGTTGAGGATGTCATGCAAAAAGAACAAGGACGCTTTGATGTCGTGGTGGTGGACCCACCCCGTAAAGGGTGTGACACACGCTTTTTAGATAAGCTGATCGAACTTTCACCACGGGTCGTGGTGTATGTGTCTTGTAATGTTGCCACGCTCGCAAGAGATCTAAAAAAGCTTTCTCCCATGTATCAAGTCCGTTATGTGAAACCGGTGGATATGTTTGCACAAACCACGCACATCGAAACTGTGGCGTTGTTGGAGCTGAAAAAATCCTCTGTGAGAGTCTAAAATAGAGTCCCACCTTGGGGACATTCTTTGACGAGGAGTTCAGTTCATCAGAAAGCCTAATCTAAGGTTACAACGAGAATCGACATGCATAGGAGGGGTTATGAAAATCATCAAACGCTGGGTCAAAAGAATACTCTTTGTGGCCCTTTTATATGTTGTGTATGTGTTTAGCATCGCAGTCTTATTTTATAGTGTCTATCAACCGGCTCTTGGCGAACGTCATGAACCGATCACCCCGACGTTTTTTGGAGAGTCCATCGGCGTTGACCGAGTGATGCTGGTTGAGGAGCGGATGTTTTCTGCGATCACTCGCTTACAAATGATTGAAGCTGCTGAAGAATCGATTCAAATCGCGTATTATGCGGTCCATCAAGGGTTATCGAGTGATTTGTTCTATGGTGCATTGTTTGAGGCCGCAGAGCGAGGCGTCTTGATAGAGTTGTTGTTGGATGGCGTGTTTCATAACTTTTATGGGGATGAACGCATCACCTTTGAAGCGTTAAGTCAACACCCTAACATCACCATCCGGTTTTATGAACCCATTCACTGGTTAAAGCCTTGGACCTTCAACAACCGCCTGCACGATAAGTTTATCCTTGTGGACGGATTGTATGCGATGATTGGGGGGAGAAACATTGGCGATCAATACTTCTTGGAATCGTACGAGGGTGGTCTTGTCAAAGATCGTGATGTGCTCATTCTCAACACCGATGAACCCTCAAGTACACACAGTGTGCTTTCCTCTTTTGAACAGTATTTTGAAACTTTGTTTGATCACGCCTATGTGCGCGAGCGGACGTTTCGGCTCTCTTCAAGACGCAGTCGACAAGTTGACGAAAGAACCCAATTTTTAATGCGTCAACTCGCGGTGGTGAGAGAAGAGTTTCCGTACTATTTTGAGGATGATTTTGATTGGATGTCGGACAGTCTACCGACACAAAAAGTTACGTTCATTCACAACCCTTTAAGACGGTTGCCTCATGAACCTGAGGTGCTTTGGACACTCGGACAACTGATGCGAGAGGCACAAACTTCCGTTTGGCTTCAATCCCCTTACATCATCCCAAGTCGCGCCATGCGTCAGACATTCAATCTTGAGGTTGAAGCTGAGGTGTATGGGCTGACAAACAGCTTCAGTTCATCACCTAATCTATTGGCCATGGCAGGCTATTGGAAACACCGAGACCGCGTCGCTCAAGAGATCGACTATTTGTATGAATATCAAGGACCAGGCTCGATTCATGCAAAATCCTATCTTATCGATGGGCGCTTGAGTTTGGTGGGCTCCTTTAATCTCGACGCCCGAAGCGCATTTTTGAGTACCGAAAGCATGGTGGTCATTGACAGTGAACCGTTTGCGACGCTTCTAGGGGAGAAGATGATGGCGTTGGTTGAAGACAGTCATCCAGTAGACGTATCGGGGCCGATGTGGCCTGAGTTTTTGGAAACACCTCAAAGAACACCTTGGCAAAAGCTACTTATCATTCGCTTGTTGGGGGTCATGTTTTACCCCTTTGACGCCTTGCTTTAGGTGAATGACTGATTATTTTAGAAGAAAAGTCAATTTCCAAGCGTTTAACCGATGTTTTAAATTGGTCAATGCTATACTATTTGTACAAAATCATAGGAGGGGTATTTTATGGCCAGTGCTGTAAAAACAAACGACAAACTTTCTTTTTCTAGTCTCATTCGCTTCAACAAAATCATGGGTTCCTTACATTTAGT
>SKJA01000021.1 GCA_007116105.1 Candidatus Izemoplasma sp. | reverse complement strand
TGTACTTTTTGTTTTTGCACTTCGAGTAAGATCTCTAAGAGATAATCTTCTTGTGCTGGAAACTTTGATAAGACTTCTTGAACGGACATATAACCCTCCTCTGTAAGTGTTTACAGCCTATCATGGTGTTTGAATCATGGCTTTATTATAAATATATATGAAAATGCTTACAATAGGTAATTGTATTAAAAAATAGGACAATTGGGTTTAAAGCCCTTAACAAAGACGTGAACGCCTAATTAGAATTATTATGGTTTACGTTAACCAGTTTCATTTTTAACCACCCTTTACATCGGCTTTAGACAAAGATTGTTTAACGATTGTTGGGTCACTCTTAAATCTTGTCACCGATGTCTAGGCATAGTTAAATTTCTTCTCGTTGTTTTGTGAGCGTTTGCATTTTACAATGAGCCTATCAAACAACTGAATCTTAGGAGGATTTTAAATGGAATCAACATTTCGTGTTCAAGTGCAACGATTTGGCCGCTTTCTAAGCGGTATGGTGATGCCTAACATTGGGGCATTCATCGCTTGGGGACTCATAACCGCGTTCTTCATCCCAACCGGTTGGATCCCGAATGAAACACTCTCTCAACTAGTTGGTCCAATGATCATTTACATGTTACCGATGCTCATCGGATTTACTGGTGGACGTTTAATCTACGGCATTCGCGGTGGGGTTTTAGGTGTTATTGCGACCATGGGTGTCATTGTTGGTGCGGACATCCCAATGTTTATCGGTGCGATGGTCATGGGCCCACTGGGTGGGTACGCGATCAAAAAGATTGACCAATTACTCGAAGATAAAGTCCCTACTGGCTTTGAAATGCTTGTTGCAAACTTTTCAGCGGGTATTGCTGGGATGTTGCTGTCGCTCTTTGCACTAGTCGTCATTGGTCCCATCGTCGTTGGCTTAAACACCGCGTTAGAAGCGCTCGTCCGTGTGATGGTCGATGCGAACTTATTACCACTTGCTTCGTTCTTTATTGAACCTGCTAAAATCTTATTCTTAAATAACGCCATTAACCACGGTATTTTAGGCCCACTTGGGGTCAATGAAGCGGCCGCCACAGGGCAATCAATTTTCTTCTTACTCGAAACCAATCCTGGCCCAGGCCTTGGCATCTTACTCGCATTCTGGGTCTTTGGTAAAGGCATGTCAAAAGAAAGTGCCCCAGGCTCTGTGATCATTCACTTCTTAGGCGGAATTCATGAAATTTACTTCCCTTACGTACTCATGAAGCCCATCCTTGTCTTAGCCGCAATCGCAGGCGGCGCTACTGGTGTTTTCACCTTTGTAATCTTCAACGCAGGCTTAGTGGCCACACCGTCGCCAGGCAGTATCTTTGCTCTACTAGCGATGACGCCACGTGGTGGTTTCGTTGGTGTTCTTGCAGGGGTCTTAACCTCAACCGTCGTGAGTTTCTTAGTCGCTTCGTTCTTCTTAAAACGCGATAAGACACTCGTCGATAACTTAGCACAAGCGCAAGCAAAAGTATCCGAAATGAAATCAGCCGCAGACAAAAAAGTCAAAACCGTTGAACGCATTGCGTTTGCGTGTGACGCTGGGATGGGTTCATCCGCCATGGGTGCCTCGACCTTACGTAACAAGTTTAAAAAAGCGGGCATTGAGATTGAAGTCATGAACTGCAGTCTGGAAGACATTCCAAACGATGTGAACTTAGTCGTGACGCAAAAGAACTTAAAAGCACGTGCCGCAAAGCACGCCCCACAAGCAGAAATCATCGCGATTGAAAACTTCGTAGGTGCCCCTGAATACGATCAATTGGTGGATCGTCTTAAGTAAGTCATTAGGCAAGGTCCAAAAGGATCTTGCCTTTCTTTTATTATTCAGCTTTGTCACCCCTAACTTGGACATCTTAAAGACAAAATAAAACCTTAATGTCTTGGTATCCACACAAATCTGTCTTATGATGAGAGTATCCAGCTCCGCTAAGGAGGATCGCTCATGTTAAGTGTTCGCGAACGTACGCTCATTGAGATGCTTATCCAACAGACTCAACCCATCACCATCGCGCAGTTAGCGCAAAGTCTTGGTGTGTCTAAACGGACCGTCTTACGAGACATGCCTTACGTTGATCAGTGGTTTGAACAACATCAAGTCACCCTTCAAAGACAAGCACAAAAAGGGCTTTATTTGGAGCTCGATGACACAACTCAACAAAACCTTTTGAACGCCTTAAAAGAAAGTGACATTGATCAAGTCTATCTTCCACAAGAACGTCATACGTTCATTGCGACCGAACTCTTACAAGCCAACGACGTCTTTAAGCTTTCTTACTTTGCTAAAACATTGGATGTCTCTGAAGCCACCATTTCTCACGATCTCGATCATGTGGCAATCTGGCTAAAAGATTATGACCTAACGCTCGCTCGTAAACAAGGCTACGGCGTTTGGGTGGATGGGGCTGAAAAAGATAAACGTCGTGCGCTGATGCGGTTTTTATATGAACGTCTCGATGGCGCGCAGCTTAGAGACGTTATCAACCAATATGTGACGACCATTCATAAACACGAAGCGCCCACATTAACGCACAGTCGTATTACCCAAAAACTGCTTGATATGATTGATTTAAAGACCATTCATCTCATTGAAGAAGCCATCAAAGCCAGCGAATACAGCATGGGCTTTCAGTTTGCGGAAAGTTCTTACACCGCGCTTGCTGTGCATCTCGCGCTAGCCATTAAGCGTCTTCAAAAAGGCGAACTCATTGACATGGCCGAAGAGACGCTCGCGAACTTAAAACTGTTTGATGAGTTTGCGATTGCGACGAATCTCACCGAACACTTAGCGAAACAATTAAACTTGGACATTCCTTTCGCTGAGGTAGGCTACATCACGATGCATCTTAAAGGCGCTCGCTATCATCACGGACTGTATGACGAAAGCGTCTTAAAATTTAACGAACTTGTCATCAGCAACTATCAACTAGCGTCGATCATCAATGAGATGATTCGTTTGGCTGAAAAAGACTCAGGTTATCCTTTAAGACAATCGGAAGCGTTACTTGTGGGTTTAGTCGATCACATCCGCTTATCGATCAACCGCATTCATATGAACTTAGACATTCGTAACCCCTTGCTCGATAAAATCAAAGAACACTATCCAGAGGTCTTTGATTTAGCCAAACGCTGCGCAGCCATCCTTGAAGAGAAACTGACGATTCGTTTACCTGAAAGCGAAATTGGCTTCATCGCCTTGCATTTAGGCTCCGCCATCGAAGCGCAAAAGAATGCTACACCACACACCCGCCGGCGTTACCGTATCGTCGTGACATGTATGAGTGGTTTTGGGACCTCTAAAATGCTCGCAGAGCGCATCAAATCTGAGTTCACAAATCTTGATGTTGTTGGCATCTTTTCAACCACCAAAATCTCAGAAGTATGGCTCTTAGAAAATCATGTCGATTTGATTATCTCAACCGTGCCGTTTGACAATCGTCTCGTGCCTGTAGTCACCGTAAACCCACTCTTAATCGATAATGACTTAGAAAAAATCGACCAAGCCCTTAAAGCGACGGCACTCGTTCAAAAGCAACCACTAAAAGAAACCAAATCAATGGTCTCTATTGATACCATTGAAACGTTACAAGCGTACACGCAAAACGTTTTAGAACTCTTGCATCATCTGATCATTGATGACGATGTTGTGCTTGATGATGACGTTTTATCGTCGGTTGCTAAACGTTTTGAGCATAGCAAAACAATCGAAAAAGACTTAAGTACACGCGAGCGTATCGGAACCATCTTCTTTGAACACGAAGGCGTACTGTTCTTGCACGCGCGCAGTGAAGCGATTAATGTGTTGACAGTTCAAATCTTGCGTCTAGACAAGACACACCTATACAAACATCATCGTGTTCAAACCATACTCGTCATGCTTGCACCCAAAGACTTAAGCACGCCAGCGTTAGATGTCATCAGTGAACTGAGTCGCTTATGTGTCAGCGATGAGTCGTTCTTAAGTGCTCTTAAAGACCGTGAAGCAAGCCAACTTAAGCAATGGTTCGAGCAACACTTTACCGCTTACTTAAAAGAAAAAAACACGTCACTATTAACATAAAGGAGTCTCTAATGAAAAAAGACATTTTAGCCCCACACAACATCTTTTTAGGGTGCCAAAGCACCACACGTGATGAAGCCATTCGCCTTGTCGGTGAACGTTTAATTGAAGAAGGTTACGTCAAAGACGGCTATTTAAAAGCGATGTATGACCGTGAAGACATTGTCTCTACCTACATCGGCAATGGCATCGCCATCCCACATGGTGTGGGTAAAGCCAAAGATCAAATTCTGCATTCAGGCCTCGTCGTTATGCAGTACCCTGAGGGTATTGAGTACAATGGCAACACCGCTTATTTAGTAATAGGCATTGCGGGTAAAGACAATGATCATATTAAAATTCTCGCAAACATCGCAGAAGCTTTAGGTGAAGAAGATGACGCCAAGAAATTATGGAAAACCAGCGATGTGAACTTGGTCTATAAATTGTTTACAGAAGGCAACGTCACGTGATTGCGACACTGACACTGAATCCTGCGATTGATCGCACGGTCGTCATTGAGGCTTTAAAATTGGACGGTGTCAATCACGTACACAACACCAAAAGAGACGCCGCAGGCAAAGGCATCAATGTTGGGAAAGTGCTTGATCGCTTAGGTTTTTCAGCCACACTCACCGGTTTTTTAGCTGGTCAAAACGGTCAGTTTATTCGTAACAACCTATGTGAACTAAAGCTCAATCACCATTTTATTGACGTGCCTGGTGAAACACGTGAAAACCTCAAAGTCTGGCAGACCTCCACGCAATCAATGATTGAACTTAATGAACCAGGCCCCACCTTTGATCAAGACGCTTTTAATCGTTTAGAGCGTTACTTAATCGATGTTTTAAGGCCTGGCGACTGGTTGGTCTTAAGTGGCTCTTTACCCAAGGAAAGTCCCAAAACACTTTATCAAAAACTGATTAAACATGTCAAAGCGAACGGGGTCTTCACCGTCTTAGACGCCTCCACTGAAGCGCTGACTTTAGGCCTTGACGCACACCCAACCATCTTAAAACCAAACCGTGAGGAACTTGAGACTCTCGCTGGAAAAGTACTCCCAACAATCAACGATATTGTGGTGTTCTTAGAGGATCCGCGTTTTGCAAAGATTGAAGAAATCTATGTCACCTTAGGCGCACAAGGTGCGCTCGCAAAAAACAGCACACAGGTGCTTCTCGTTGAACCGTTAACACTCATCACTAAGAGCACGGTTGGGGCTGGGGACAGCTTTGTCGCAGGCTTAATGATCTCCAAAGCTAAAGGCCATTCGTTTGAAGAATGCTTACGTTACGCCTCAGCAACAGCCTCGGCTGCGACACTGACTGAAGGGACCCAAGCGCCCAGCGCTTACGATGTCAATAACATGCTTGATCAAATCACAATAAAACCCTATCAAAAGGAAGGTGTATGATGAAAACACACGCAGTACGACTATATGGTGCCAATCAACTCAAACTCGATGAGTTTGAGTTGCCAGAAATGAAAGACGATGAAATTTTAGTTAAGGTCATCAGTGACTCCATTTGTATGTCGACATACAAAGCCACAAAACTCGGGAAAAAACATAAACGCGTGCCCAACGATTGTGATGTCAACCCTGTGGTTATTGGCCATGAGTTTGCGGGCATTATTAAAAAAGTTGGTAAGAAATGGCAACATCAATTTAAAGAAGGTGACAAATTCGCGATTCAACCGGCTCTAAACTATAAAGGCAGCATGGATTCTCCAGGCTACTCATTCCGCTGGTATGGCGGCGATATGACCTATGCGATCATCCCAAATGAAGTCATGGAAATCAATTGTTTGATTAACTATCAAGGCGACGCTTTTTTTGAAGCCTCACTGGCTGAACCCATGTCCTGCGTGATTGGCGCCTTTCATGCGGCCTATCACACCATTCCCAGTCAGTATACCCATGTGATGGATATTAAAGAACAGGGGGCCTTAGCCATCCTTGGCGGCGCTGGCCCGATGGGCTTAGGTGCCATTGATTACGCCATCCACCGAGACCATAAACCGCGTTTATTGGTTGTGACCGACATGGATGAAGCCCGTTTAAAACGCGCCAGTGAAGTTTTCACTGTGGAAGAAGCGAAAAAACATGGCGTCACGTTACACTACGTAAACCCACGCGATCATGACGATGTTGAAACCTATTTAAAAGACTTAAACGACGGTCAAGGGTATGACGATGTGATGGTCTTTGTGCCCGTCAAAGCGCTTTGTGAACAAGGTGATCGCTTATTGGGTAAAGATGGCACACTCAACTTCTTTGCAGGACCCACCGACGATCAGTTTGTCGCAGACATAAACTTATATAACGTCCATTATGGCGCGACCAAAGTGATTGGTTCGACAGGCGGAAACACCGACGATTTGATTGAGTCCTTAGATTTAACGGCGGCTGGAAAAATTACGCCAGGCTCAATGATTACGCATATCGGTGGGCTTGATTCTGTGGTTGATACCGTCTTGAATTACCCAAACATCCCAGGGGGCAAAAAGATGATTTATACACATCATAGAATGCCTTTAACCGCCCTCGAAGACTTACACACCTTAAAAGCGTTTAACCCTAAGTATGAGACACTCTATGAGATTGTAAAAAACAACAATTTCTTATGGAACTTAGAAGCTGAACGCTACTTACTTAAAGACATTGTGGGGGATGAGGATGTTCGCTAAGTACGTGATTGCGGATCCGATCGGGCTTCATGCACGACCGTTATCACTCCTCGTTAAAGAAGTAAGTAAATACGACGTCCCAATGTTTTTACATTATGAACAAAAACGCGTCCCGATGCACAGTTTAATGATGTTGATGTCTTTAGGCGTCCCTCATCAAGGTGAAATCACAATTGAAGTCGAAAGTGAAGATGCCGCAACCATCCATACGGCTTTAAAAGCGGTGATGTTAAAAGAAGGCTTAATTAAGCCCACCTAAAAAAAGAATCATCCAACGTTGCTTGGATGATTCTTTTTTGTTTAGAAGAAATCAGGGAGTAATAGAAGGCTTATAGCCATCACAGCCATGCCAGCAACAAGCCCATAAATCACTTTGTGATGCTCGCCGTATTTTTCAGCCGTCGGCAACAACT
>SKJA01000160.1 GCA_007116105.1 Candidatus Izemoplasma sp. | reverse complement strand
CATCCAAGTTAATGACCCGTTGGGCATTATCTTGAATGAAACTTTTGCGTGGTGCAACATCATCGCCCATCAACATACTGAAGACGTGGTCGGCGTCCATCGCATCTTCAAGGGTGACTTTCAGTAAGGTGCGGTGTTCTGGGTCCATGGTGGTTTCCCATAGTTGGTCTGGATTCATTTCCCCCAACCCTTTGTAGCGCTGGATTTGAGGGCGTGAACCAAACTCTTTGAGGGCTTCTTCAAGCTCTTTATCGCTGAAGACATAGACCACTTTTTTACCTTGTTGAATCTTATACAATGGGGGTTGGGCAATGTAGACATACCCTTTTTCAATGAGGGCTCTTAAATGACGGAAAATAAAGGTCAACAGAAGCGTTCGAATGTGCGCCCCATCGACATCAGCATCGGTCATGATGACGACTTTGTGATAGCGTGCGTGCTCAATGTTAAACTCATCGCCAATGCCGGTCCCAAACGCTTGGATCAACGAGAGAATTTCTTTGTTGCCTAAGATTTTATCCAGTCGGGCTTTTTCGACGTTTAAGACTTTGCCTCGTAAGGGTAAAATGGCCTGGAAGCCAGAGTCTCGTCCTTGTTTTGCAGACCCTCCAGCGGAATCACCCTCAACAATATAAAGTTCACTTTTCTTCGGATCTTTTTCGCGACAATCGGCCAATTTAGACGCAAACCCTAACCCATCTAAAGGTGATTTCCGGCGGGTTGCTTCACGGGCTTTTTTCGCTGCTAAGCGCGCTCTTGAGGCCAACAATGCTTTTTCAATGATCATTTTTGCATCGCTGGGGTTTTCCATCAAGAAACGTTCTAAACCCTCACTGAGAATTTGCGCCACAATGCGGCGTACTTCGGTGGAGCCGAGTTTACTTTTGGTCTGTCCTTCAAATTGTGGGTCGGGGTGTTTGACAGAAATGATGGCAGTCAATCCCTCACGGGTATCTTCACCCAATAAGGATTCGTCTTTTTTAAAGATGTTTTGGTTTTTACCGTAGGTGTTTAAGATCCGTGTGAGTGTGAGCTTAAAGCCTTCTTCATGCGTCCCGCCTTCGGCGTTGTGAATGTTGTTGGTGAAGGGGAAGATGTTTTGTGAATACGCATGATTGTATTGCATCGCCACTTCAACGATGATGTTTTCTTGTTCGCCTTCGGCGTAAATGACCTTCTCATGAAGCTGTTCTTTGTTCGCGTTTAAAAAGGCCACGTATTCGCGAATCCCACCTTCATAAAGGTAATGTTTATGTTGGTGTGGTTGTGTCCGCTCATCGGTGATGTCAAAGGCGATGCCTTTGTTTAAAAACGCCATTTGTTGAACCCGTAAACGCAACGTTTCAAAATCAAATTCGAGCGTCTCTGTGAACGTCACTTTAGAAGGCAAGAAGGTGATCGTGGTGCCTTTAAGATCGGTCGCTCCACGATTTTCAACAGGACACTGAGTGATGCCGTCGTGGTAGCGTTGATAGTAATGGGTGCCATCGCGATAAATGTCCACTTCGAACCATTCGCTTAAGGCATTCACCACACTCGCGCCAACGCCGTGTAAGCCACCTGAGACTTTGTAGGAGTTGTTATCAAACTTACCCCCAGCATGGAGGGTCGTCAAAATGGTTTCAACCGCAGGGAGCCCTGTTTTAGGGTGAATATCCACCGGAATCCCGCGACCATCGTCTTCCACACGGATGATGTTTCCGGGTAAAATGGTGACGCGTATTTTCGTCGCATAGCCTGCTAAAGCTTCATCGACGCCATTGTCAATGATTTCCCACACCAAATGGTGCAGTCCTCTAGGGCCGGTGGAACCAATGTACATCCCAGGTCGTTTTTTAACCGCTTCTAGACCTTCGAGAATTTGAATGTTGGACGAATCGTATTGTGGTGTCATGGGGTGTCACTCCTTTGATTGATGTCGTGCTGTAAATTGTGGTGATGAATGCGTGATTTATCAAGCGCCAACGCATCGAGATGCGTGGCGGTTATGAACACTTGTGCGTGTTGGTTGAGCTGACTTAGCAACGCCTGTTGACGATCGGGGTCTAGTTCACTTAAGACATCGTCAAACAACATTAAGGGTGGCGTTTTTTGATGGGCTTCAAACCAAGCGGCTAGCGCCAGTTTGAGGGCCAACACCGCTGTTCTGATTTGACCTTGACTGCCGTGATCACCTAACGGCCCGTGACGTGTGTCAAACTGGAGGTCATCGCGGTGAATCCCAAGTTGGGTGCTCTTAAATTGCCAGTCCATGGCACGCTTTTTATCGTATGCTTTAAAAGGGTCTCCTGGTGGTAAAGAAGGGACGTATTGCAGTGTCACAGGCGCATCGGTAGGCGCTAAGGTTTGATGAGGTCCTTGCATCAGTTGATTCAACGATTCGATAAAGGTCGACCGTACCGTCATGATTTTTTGAGCGTAATGGGCCAACTGCTCCGTAATCACATCTAAGACCACGTCTTTATCTGGTTTTAATGCCCCTTGTTTAAGCCAATCGTTGCGCTCTTTCAAGAGTCTTTTATAGTGGCTGAGGTAACTGATGTAACGACGATCTCGTTGCGCCAGTTCTAAATCTAAAAAACGACGGCGCGTTTTGGGTGAACCTTTGATGATGTCTAAATCCTCCGGCGCAAACAAGACCACATTGAGGCGTCCTAAGTAATCACTCAAGCGTGGATAGTGGACATGGTTGATGTGAACGTCTTTGCCTTTGTCGTGAACATGCACCTCAAAACGAGCAGATTGATCGGCGTCTTTAAAGACTCCGTTAAGCTTAAAATAAGAGGCTTCATGATGGATGAGATGATGATCTTTAGAGGTTTTGTAGGATTTGGTTAGAGCTAAAATAAAAAGACTCTCTAAAAGGGTCGTTTTCCCTATCCCGTTTGGACCTGTAATGACATTGATGCCCGGTTGCGCGTGGAAGGTAAAGTGGTGATAGCGACGCACCTGTTCAAGCGTCAGACTGGTCAGCTGCATGCGTCACTTGTATTTCCGTGCCATCGATCAACCTTAACGTCATCCCAGGATAAAGTTTCCGTCCACGGCGGGTTTCAAGGACACCATCCACGAAACATTCTTCCGCTTCAAGCATCATTTTTATGGCCCCACCGCTTTGGGCTAGGTTGGAGAATTTTAAGAGTTGACCCAAGGTAATGTAAGGTGTGGTAATCGCAACCGTCTTCATGAGCAACCTCTTTCTTATATATATTAAATCGCTAGCTTTATTATACTGTAAAACACAGTTTAAAACAATGAAAAACCAATAAAAAAAGACCTCTTTCGAGGTCTTTAGAGGGACTTAATCGGTTTTCATCGGTAAGATGAGTTGAAGCATCTGTGGATCGAACTCGCCCGTGACAACAAAGGGACGAATTTCACCCGTAAAGGCGATGGATACTTCCGAGGAATTGAAGACTTTGAGTGCTTCAATCAAATATTTCGAGCTGAAGGCGATTTTTAATGGTTTCCCTACCACTTCAGCGACCGGATAGACTTCTTCAAGCACGCGCCCGATTTCGGGTGAATTAGACGATATTTCAACGACATCGTCTTCACGAAGGTTCAACTTTACAATCGCGTTTTGGCCATCGCGATAAGACAACAAACTCGCACGGTCAATCGCGGTTTGTAGTTGTTCTTTGTTAAAGACAATGGTGGTCCCAAATTCTTTCGGGATTAATTTGGCGGTTTCTGGGTAATTGCCTTCTAACAAACGTGAACGGAAGAGGATGTTTTGGTATTTAAACAAGACACTGTTTTGATTGAAATGGAGCTCAATGTCCACTTGGTTGTTTTCTAACACGCGCAACAATTCTTCTAAAGACTTAGACGGCACGATGACGTTCATTGAGGTGTAGTTTTGTTTGAGTTCGATCGCTTTTTGACTGAGACGATACGAATCGGTCGCCACAGCCTTTAAGGCATTGCCCTCAAGCTTTAAATTCACCCCCGTTAAAATGGGACGGTTTTCAATCGTCGACGCCGCAAAGGCTGTTTGACGAATGAGTGTTTTAAACGTTCTTACATTGACGTTGATGAAGTCTTCCTGTGTTTTAAACTGTAGCGCAGGGTAATCATCTAAATCAAATAAGTTTAGCGTAATGTCCGAACGATCGGCTTCAATACGTAAGAGATTTTGATCCACGACACTCAAGGTGACGATCGGACTTTCCAGCTTACGAACGATTTCAACTAAGTATTTGCCTGGCACTAACATCGACCCTGGCGCATCGATGACCACAGAAGGGTCTTCGATGGTGACATGAATGGAGATGTCTCCGTTGCTTGTGGTTATCGCGATTTTCCCATCGGCCGCATCAATCTTAATGCCGGTTAACGCAGGATTGGGCGTTTTGGTGGAGAGCGCTTTTTGCGCGATGATTAAGTGATAGAGCAAGGAATCTTTGCTGATTTCAAAACGCATGTCGGTCACCTCATTATTATTCTGTTTTTGTATTTATTATTGTTAGGGGGTGTGGATTTGGGGAAAACCCCGATTTATCTTACATAATTATATCACAAACGGCTTTGTTATGGGCAAAAAATCAATCTTTTTCTCCACATTTTAAAATCAACTTTTCCACATCTACTTTGATGTTGGTGTCGAGGTTCATTTCGTTCGCAATTTTCTCCACCGAGTGCATCACTGTGGAGTGATCGCGGTTTGAAAAATATTGACCGATGCGCTTGTAGGGGAGATCGTACAAGTGTTTGATAAGGTACATGGCAATTTGCCGGGGGTAAAGATAATTGCGCGTGCGTTTTTTACTGATTAAATCGCTTACGGAGATGCGGTAGTACGCCGCGGTTGCACTTAAGACATTTTGCACGCGGTCTTTCATGTAATCGCGGGCGTTGGCTTTAGGACGAATCAAGTTTTCAAGAGCCAGTTCGGCGTTTTTAATCGTAAATTCACAGTTAAACGCGGTACAATAGAATAAGACTCGTTTCAACGCCCCTTCAAGTTCACGGATGTTGTTGTCAAAGACGCTGGCGATGTATTCAATCACTTTTTTAGGAATTAAGTCTTTTTCAGCCGTCTCCGCGTTGAGTTTTTTCTCTAGGATTTTAATACGGTGGTCAAGGTCAGGGCGATTAATGTCGACCGTCACACCCCACGCAAACCGACTCGTTAACCGGCTCATGATGTCTTTTAAATCACTGGCTTTACGGTCTGAGGTGATGACGATTTGCTTTTGCTGGTGGTAGAGTTGTTCAAAGAGTTTAAAGAATTCTTCTTGCGATTTCTCTTTTTTAGATAAGAACTGGATGTCATCGACGAGTAAGACATCAATGCCCTCATAACTTTGGGAAAACTCTGTGTATTTTTTCTTGTTCGCATGACGCACGTAGTCTTCCACAAACTGATCCGCCTTGATGTAGAGGACTTTAGCGTTGATGTCGTTTTCTAAGACGTAATTTCCAACCGCCTGCATTAAGTGTGTTTTTCCCAATCCAACATCCCCAAAGATGAACAAAGGATTGGCCACAATCCCAGGTTGATCGGCAACCTTCACTGCGCTCATGTAACCCAAGCGGTTAGACAAGCCAACGACAAAGTTGTTAAAGGTGTAAGATGGGTTTAAATTTGTTCGAGGGTACTCGGAAGTTTCTGTGGGTTCAACTTTTTCACGCGACAGTCGTGTTTTCTCATCGACCTCATCGCTGGTTAAAAAACGAAACTCATGTTTTTCGAGCACGTGGTGCTCGAGCATCCGATTGAGTTTCTTTAAAAACATCAGTTCGATCCGTTTTTTCACATAATCGTTTTCAACGACCAAATAGATGTAATTGTTTTTCACTTCATAAATCGCATCAATAGAGGCGAAAATCTCATCGTAAGTAGACGCTTCAAGCTCCGCTTCAAGCTGAGCTTTGATGTCTTGCCATATGTGGGCTGTGTTCATCGGGCGATGCCTCCTTCAAAGGTGAGCATAGTCTAGCACAAAACGGTGGGGAAAAAAACCTTTTTTTATCCACTAATAATGTGGAAAACTTTTTAAGTCCACACGCTTTTAAGCTTTTCCACAAAGACGATAAACCTCTTTATTAAAACGTTTAAAGCACTTTTAGACATTTCCCCATTCTGTGTTTTCCCCTTTTCCTCTTTTCCCCAATGGGGTGTGGGGAAAGCGTGATTTTATGCGGTTTTTTACGGTGGAAAAAAAGTTTTAAATTGTGGCTTTGCGGGGGTCAATCAAGGCATCAAAAAGCGAAAGAAAAAAAGCGTTAGGCTCGTGCTTGACACGGTCGAGGAAAGTGACTATAATTGTGGGGCATGGTTTCTAGACTATGAGGAGGTGCAATCCAAATGAAACGTACATTTCAACCGAACAAACGTAAACGTGCTAAGACGCATGGTTTCCGTGCCCGGATGGCTAGCCCAGGTGGGCGTCGTGTTCTCGCGCGTCGTCGCGCCAAAGGAAGACAAAAACTTTCTGCTTAATCTCGTTTTTAAACCCACTTGTAAACACTTGAAAAAACGACTTTTTTCAGGTGTTTTTTTATGGATGAGGTCCGTATGAATCGATCGTACAGTCTGAAAAAAAACACCGACATTAAACAGGTGCTTGATCATCGGCGCGTGGTGTCAACACGCCACTTCTCACTTTACAAGCGACCCAATCCCAAAAACAGCCATTTTCGGATTGCGTTTAGCGTGCCCAAAAAATTTGGGACCGCGGTTGCGCGTAATGTGATGAAACGTCGCCTTAGGGTGATCATCACAGAAGCCTCTTTAACGACCACAGACGATTTGTTTGTGTTGGTTCGCCCAGCGGCCAAGACCTTATCGTTTGCGGTGATTAAAGAAGAACTGACCATGCTGCTACAAAAACACAATCTAACTTAGAGGTGACTCATGCGATCTACGCGTAAAATTGTCTTATTCACCATGTTGTTAACTCTGTTGGTCACACTTTCAGCGTGTACCACAGGGGAAAGTACATTTGATCTTCCCATTGGGGCCGATGCCGGGTTTGGCTGGGTTCAATGGATTGTGGCTCAATTAGCTGCTGCCATTGTGGCGGTGAGTGAACTGAGTGGTGGGTATTATGTGGTGGGGCTCGTCTTCATTACGCTCGTCATTCGGGTGGTGGGGTGGCCTATTTACTCTAAATCGACCGCCATGTCTGCCAACATGCAGTTTGCCCAACCAGAAATTGCCAAGTTACAAGAAAAGTATGCAGGTCGTAAAGACGAAGCGTCCCAACGCGCAATGCAACAAGAGACCATGGCCATTTATAAAAAGTACAAAATCAACCCTGCCAGTTGTTTGTT
>SKJA01000032.1 GCA_007116105.1 Candidatus Izemoplasma sp. | reverse complement strand
TTTGCTTTAGAAAAACTTACTATGACAATGTCATGGCGGAAGGAGATTTTGAAATGAAAAAAGGTATTCATCCTAAATACCACCGTTTCAAAGTCGTTTGTTCAACCTGTGGAAATGAATTTGAAGCAGGCTCAGTTTTACCCCAATTTAAAGTGGATACATGTTCAAACTGCCATCCATTTTACACCGGTAAACAAAAACATGCGGCAGCTGATGGTCGGGTAGAACGTTTTAACAAGCGTTACGGAATTAAACAAGAAAACGAAGCGTAAGCTTACTGAGGGACAGTTGATCTGTCCCTTTATTTTGGTCTTTTAAATTCAGACAACTTCATGTACACTATTCACGAGGTGATGGCGATGGTTTTAAAACAAAAAGAAGGCTGGATTGAAGTTATTTGTGGCCCCATGTTCGCTGGGAAAACAGAGGAATTGCTTCGTCGAGTGAAAAGACTTGAATATGCAAAAGCAAACATTGTGGTGTTTAAACCAGCCATGGATGATCGCTATGCGACCAGTGAAGTCGTATCACATAATCACAACCGGACACAATCGTACAACATTCACGATTCTAAAGATATTTTCAAATACATTGATAAGGCTACCCAAGTCATTGCGATTGACGAAATCCAGTTTTTAGATGAGTCTGTCCTTGACATCATTGATTATTTGGCGGATAAAGGAAAACGAATCATCGTCAGTGGGCTTGATACAGATTTTCGAGCTGAGCCCTTTTCTTTTATGCCCCGACTGATTGCGAAAGCTGAGGTTGTGACCAAACTCACGGCTGTGTGTGTTCAGTGTGGGGCCCCAGCCACGAGGACTCAACGTATCGTTGATGGAAAACCTGCGAAGTATCACGATCCTATTGTCTTAATTGGAGCCAGTGAGTCGTATGAAGCACGGTGTCGTCACTGCCATAAAGTGTATCGTAAACCAAAGATTTTCCAAGGCCCATTTTAATGAAGCATGAACGCTTTATGCAAGAAGCGCTAAAAGAAGCGCGGCATGCTCAAACCTTAGGAGAAGTCCCCATTGGTGCAGTCATCGTGTATCAGGATACGATCGTCGCAAGAGGTCATAACTTAAGACAAACCGCTCAAAAAGCGACCATGCATGCAGAAATTATGGCGATTGAAAAAGCCTGTGAACATTTTAACTCTTGGCGCTTGGAAGATTGTGACTTATATGTTACAGTAGAGCCGTGTCCAATGTGTGCAGGGGCCATCATCATGAGTCGTATGCGCAGTGTCTATTATGGTGTAAAAGAGTATAAGAGCGGTGCGCATGACAGCATCATCAATCTTTTTGATCAACCTTTCAATCATCACGTCGGTGTTCAATCCGGCATCTTAGAAGAAGAATGTAAAACACTTCTTCAATCCTTTTTCAAACAACTAAGAGAACGCACATAATCTCCTATCAAGCATCCTCATCCAATGTTTCGTTTTGAACCAGGTCAGGTCAGAGATGAAGCAGCCTTAAGAAATTGATTCATGTGGGTGGGGATGCTTGATGGGAGATTTTTATAGGAGACTAACATGAAAAAGAAGCTTATTTTTTTAGATATGGATGGGACGCTCATCGACCACGCTAAGAATGAGATTCCCGCGTCAACAAAAGAAGCAGTTAAGCAACTAAAAGAAGCGGGTCATGTCTGTGCGATTGCGACAGGCCGATGCCCTTCTTTGCTTTATGGTTTTGACAAACAATTAGACATTGATCACATCATTGCTTCAAATGGACGCTATGTGCGCGTAGGAAATCAAATCCTCCACCACCAAACGATGCCCGAAACACGGGTTAAGGCATTAACAAGGGTCCTTGAAGACCACCACATCGGCATGGCGTTTCAGACCGCAGAAGTTTATACAGCGAAAGCGCTCTTTGGTGATGCTCACATTCTGTTTGCCCAACACTATAACGAGGAAGTCCCGCAAGTGACAGAAGAGTTTGACCATTATGATCGCGTTTTACAAATGATCATTTATACGAAGGATCCTTTACCGAAAGTCATCATGGACGAGTTTGCTGATTTCACCTTCACAAAGTCATGTGCTTTTGGTTACGATGCGACCATGGGTGAAGGTATGAAAGAAGTCGGTGTGAAGCGATTGAGAGATTGGCTAGGCTTTAAGTTTGAAGACACCATCGCCATTGGTGACGGGATGAATGATATTTCAATGTTTGAACATGTCGCAACATCCATCGCAATGGGAAATGCGCTCCCGAAAGTTCAATCGGCTGCGACCATGATCACACAAAGTGTGGATCAAGATGGCATTTTTAAGGCGTTTGAAACACTCGGAATGATTAAGAGGGTATGAGAGTAAAAAAGTCCCCAGTTCGTCACACGTTGACGGCTGGGGACTTTTTTAGTTAGTTGAATTTTTTGTCGTAAGGTTTTGGGATGATGATGTAGACTTTGACTCCGCCTTGAACGTTTTGAAGACCATAATCAAATTGATGTGCTTTTAAGACTTCACTGACTAGGTATAAGCCAATACCGGAACCTCGAATTGCTTCTTTATCAGTGTCGCGATCATCTAAGCGATAGAAGGGTGTCCAAAGATTGTTAATTTGATCTTCGGGAATACTCACACCATAATTGGTCATCTCAAAGTGAATAAACTGGTCTTTTTGATACACATCAACCACAATGGTTTCTTCTTTTGGCGTATACTTTATCGCATTGGTCATAAAGTTCGACAAAACACGTTGCATCAATTTGTAGTCCCCATCAATGTAGATGTTCTCTTGGATGTCTTCCAAATAGGAGAAACGATATTGCTTAATGAGAGGACTAAACTCTCTTGCAAGGTCAAGGACCATCGTCGACAAGTTGAATCGTTCAATTTTTAATTCTGTTTCTTTAGAATCCAGTCGATAGATCTGTAGTAAGTCTTGAATCATCAACGTAGATTTATTGATTTCTTGCATGATGACATCGAACTCGCTATGAATTTCCTCTTGAGGGACAATGCCATCTAAAATTCCTTGGATGGTCACTTGAATGATCATCAGTGGGGTCTTAAGCTCGTGAGAAATGGACGAAACAAGACGTTTTTTAAGATCAACTTGATCGGACTGTTCTTTATATAATTCCATCAGTTCTTGGTTGTTTTGGTTAAGGGTGGCTAAAGCAGAACGCAAGTTTCGCGAAATTAAGTTAATACTTTTTGAAAGCGAGGTCGCCTCTTTACTTTTGAACTCAATCGCTTCTGCGTCAAAGTTTAGTTTCGAAATCTCACGGGCAACCCCTTCGACATTGCGAATGGGTTTACTTGCTACTTTTCCAATACGGAAACTCCAAAGTAAAATGATTAGCAGGGCTGACAAATAGACAAAGTTTTGATACGAGGCGAGAATAGAGACAATCGTTGAGGTGTTCTCAATCGGGAAGATTGTCATAACATAGTTTTGCTGAATCGGGTTAACATACACCATGATGTCAATAGGACCATCGGTTGATTGATAACGCCAACCACTTAAGTGCCGATGAGGTCTTAAAAATTCCATCGATAAACGTGCTTGTTCTCGTTGAATTCTAGGATAAGTGCTAAAAATATAGTTAAGATTCCGAGGAACATCCACCCCTTGAACTTCCCCGATAACATTCGTGCAATCAGTGAAACAAGGCCCGGAAGAGACTTGTTCGTTATTGATAAACAAGGATGTGAAAATGTAGCGGTTTTCCGTTATAGGAGTGATGACACCCACGATGTTATCACCCAGCGCAATATCAAAATAATCCGTTAGTTCAACATCAAACATCGTGCCATTCGCATCCATAACACTGACTGTGAGGCGGTTGAACAACGATGTTAGGAATCGAAAATCTTCATCTAAAATAACCGTTGTAATGTTATGGTTCGATGTAAACTCAAATTGGATGTCAAAGAAATTTTCATCATTGACACTTTCTAGTTGTGTCACGTATTCAATTAAGACAGCTTCATTGGCTGAAGTTTCACGTTGTTGATAAAATGAGGGGAAAAAGATGGCATTTAAAATCAACTGTACAACGAAGAAAGAGGTAAAGACCATAATGATGAGAAGAATGATTTGGGTTGTGAGAGATTGTCGATAGTAAAAATTCTTAAACTTATCAAGAACGAGTTTCAAAACGATATCCTACGCCAAAGATGGTCTTAATGTAATCATTGTACTTCCCAAGATGATGACGGAGCTTTTTAACATACGTATCGACAATGCGCTCATCTACCTCAACATCTTCACCCCACACCGTTTCACGCAGCAATTTACGAGAGCAAATGGCCCCCTCGTTTTCAATGAAAAACTTGAAGAGGTCATACTCTTTTTTGGTGAGTGGTAGTTTGACGTTATTAAGATAAATAATCTTCTCTTGAATGTTCAAACGAATGTTGTTTCGCTGCACATTTGGCCCTTCAGGCGTTTGAGTCAACGCTAGACGATCGAGCATGTTTGCGACTTTAGCAACCAGGACACGAGGGTTAAATGGTTTCGTTATATAATCGTCAACCTTAAGTGCGTAACTCTTCAAAATGTCGTCTTCTTCGGATAACGCAGACATCATGATAATCGGTGTCATGGAGCTTTCGCGTAGCTTATAAGCCACTTCCCAGCCGTTCATCTTAGGCATCATGATATCAAGACACACTAAATCAATGGGTTCACGAGCAAAAATAGCGAGGGCTTCCTCACCGTTTAACGCTTGTGAAACCGCATAACCTTCTTTTTTGAAATAGTTCGCAATCATGCGATTGATGGTTTGTTCATCTTCCACGACTAAGATATGTTTTTGCATAACCCACCTCTTTGTTGTATTATAGCCCAAGACACGCAAATATAAAAGTTAATCTGTTTACTATGAGTGAACAAACGATTAAAATAATGATGGTGATTTATGATGTACGATATTATTGTGATTGGTGCTGGTCATGCGGGTAGTGAAGCCGTCCTAGCACCCGCTCGAATGGGTTTAAAAGTGCTTCTCGTAACAGGAAGTATGAAGTTTGTCGCGGCCATGCCATGCAATCCTTCCATTGGAGGACCTGCAAAGGGCATTGTGGTCCGAGAAATTGATGCTTTGGGTGGCGAAATGGCCAGAAATGCTGACGCTACCCAGATTCAGATGCGTCTTTTAAACCATTCGAAAGGCCCCGCTGTACAAGCGTTAAGGGCTCAATCGGATAAAATCAAATACTCTCGTCGGATGCGCGAGGTTATTTTGTCGCAACCTAATGTCGAGGTGGTTGAGGCTTATGTGGATAAACTTTGGATTGAAAATGATATCTTGAAGGGCGTTCTGCTCGAAAACGGTATTCGTTATGAGGGGAAAGCAGTGATTGTCACCACGGGTACTTTCATGCAAAGTCAACTGTTAGTCGGTCATTCTAAAACACCAGGCGCACCCCACGATCAAAAGCCTTCAATGGGGTTGAGCCCTCAGTTAGAAGCGCTCGGATTTCCACTCTTTCGCTTAAAGACAGGCACACCACCACGTCTTAGAACAGACTCGATTGATTTTTCGAAAACTGAGAAGCATCCAGGTGATGCAGTTCATCGGTATTTTAGTTTTGACAAACCAACCCCATATGCCATTGATCAACAATACGATTGTTATTTAACGTACACCTCTCCTAGTACACACACGATTATTGAACTAAACTTAAATCAATCTGCGATGTACAGCGGTGTGGTCGAAGGCGTTGGCCCAAGATACTGTCCGTCGATAGAAGATAAATTAGTGCGATTTAAAGACAAAGAAAGACATCAAATTTTCTTAGAGCCAGAAAGTGCTGAACTGGATGAAATTTACGTCCAAGGATTTTCAACATCCATGCCAAGAGATGTTCAAGAAAAAATGGTGCGCTCCATTCCTGGATTGGAAAATGCAGTCATCACAAAATACGCTTATGCGATTGAGTATGATGCGATTGATGCTCGACAACTATGGCCAACACTCGAAAGTAAACCTGTCAAAAACCTCTACTTTGCTGGACAAATCAACGGCACAAGTGGTTACGAAGAAGCCGCATGTCAGGGTCTTATGGCAGGCATCAATGCTACCTTGAAAATACAAGGCAAAGCGCCTCTTATTTTAAAGCGTCATGAAGCCTATATTGGTGTTTTAATTGATGACCTTGTCACCAAAGGGACACTAGAACCCTATCGTCTTTTAACCTCCCGGGCTGAACATCGCTTATTACTTCGTCATGATAATGCCGACATGAGACTCATGGAAAAAGGATACGAAGTGGGCCTGCTTGAAGAAGAAAAATATCGTCTTTTTCTTCAAAAAAAGCAAGAAATCGATAGCGTAAAGCAATCTTTCGAGACACTTGTGTTGTATCCAAAAAAGGATACAATCGAAAAACTGCAACAACTAAACTCAGCGCCGATTAAAGATAAAGTCACATTTTTAGATTTATTGAAACGGCCTGAAATTAAAGCAGAGCATGCACAGGTTTTTGGGTTTGATCAACTCATAAACAAGGATGTTTTGGAACAAATTGAAATTGATGTGAAATATGAGGGCTACATTCATAAAGCCGTAAAACTGGCAGAGAAACTAGATAAGCAAGAAAACATGCAAATACCATCGCACATTCAATATGAGTCGATTCACAACATCGCTCATGAGGCAAGAGATAAACTCAGTCGTGTCAGACCACTGACGTTGGGGCAAGCCTCACGCATCAGTGGTGTCAATCCTAATGACATTGCAGTGTTAAGTGTCTACCTTAAATCTATTCAAGCTTAAACCAGACATTGTCTGGTTTTTTTATGGCAAATTTTAACGCTTATGGTACTATGATTACAGGTGATTATATGCAAAAATTTCTACAACTACTTGAGAACATGAGCATCCATTTGACTGAGCATCAGCAAACACAGTTCGAAACGTATTATGAGCTGTTAGTTGAGTGGAATGCTAAAATGAATCTAACAGCCATTACGCAACGAGAAGAGGTCTATGAAAAACACTTTTTCGATTCTCTCTCGGTGGCTTTTATTTTAGACAATAAAGACAGTACCCTCTTAGATGTGGGGAGTGGTGCTGGGTTTCCATCAATCCCACTCAAGATTGTGTACCCTGAACTAAAGGTGACCATTGTGGATGCAACACTCAAGAGAACTTTGTTCCTCAATCACCTTGTTAAAGCTTTAGAACTCTCTGATGTTGACATTCATCATCAACGGATTGAGGATTTCGCCTTCAAAGAACAATATCAATGGGTTACCGCTAGAGCAGTGGCAGCACTGCCGACCTTAATGGAGTGGTGTGTACCCTTTGTTAAACCAAACGGTCACTTTATCGCGATGAAGGGACCAAAAGCGGATGAAGAAATTGAAAGCGCAAAAAAAGC
>SKJA01000139.1 GCA_007116105.1 Candidatus Izemoplasma sp. | reverse complement strand
TCTGGATCTGGGTCCGGATCTGGATCTGGGTCTGGGTCTGGATCTGGATCAACTGGGGCTGTGACGGTAACAGAAACTGTTGCCGTGCGCACTTCGCTGCCTTCACCTGTTACAGTAACAGTGATGGTAGCTGAACCTGCGCCAACCGCAGTGATTAAGCCAGATGAGTTGACCGTTGCTACGCTAGTGTTCGATGAGGTCCACGCTGTTGAAGCGATGTCCGCATCTGATGGTGAGACTGTCGCCGAAGCTGCACGAGTCGCACCCACTTGGAGCGTAACACTGGCCGGAGTGACTGCAACACTTTCAACGTCTACCGTTTGGGCACATGCCGCAACGAATAGGACCGTGAAAAGTGCAGCCAGTAAAATTAGGCCTTTTTTCAAATTAATCCCTCCTAAGAATTATTGAGTGTTTGAGTAATTGCTTGTGATCGACGTGAGAGTTGAATCAACCAACCTCGCCGGTAAGCGCATACTAAGGTAAAGATGATGCAATTTTACCATAAATACGCTAAAACTGTAAACGAAAACGGTGTGAACCTTACCCTTGCAAAGTTGCACTTCGCAACAATAAAGAACCCAACGTCCGCCACAGCTTCTTGCCGGTGAAGGTGGTTATTCAACCCGGTGTTGACAAACCACACGCATTATTCGAAATTTATTATATCAAATCGAGCGTCATTTGCAAGTTTGCGCACGTGAAGCGCAAAAGATGAAAGTAAGTTGCATTTCCCTAAAGTTCAATCCTTTGACGCCTTAGCCAAGCGAAAAAAAAGGTGAACCGCAGTTCACCTTTAAATGTGGATTGTTTTGTGCGTAATTCCATGGGCTGTTTCATGCAACATTTCGGACAACGTAGGGTGTGGATGGATCGCTGCGACATAGTCTGCTGCGGTCGCTTCAAGGGTCATGCCCAAGACTGCTTCGCTGATCATTTCAGTCGCGTTTTGCGCGAGAATATGCACGCCAATGACTTCACCATAAGGTTTCGACGCAATCATCTTCGCCATGCCCACCGTTTCGCCCTCTGCCAAGGCCTTACCATTGGCGCCTAAGGGGAACACACTCACTTGATAGTCAATGCCTGCCGCTTTCGCCTGCGCCTCTGTGAGGCCCACTTGCGCGATTTCAGGGAAGGTGTAAATCCCAGAAGGCACTTTGGTGTAATCCATCGGATGGGCTTCACCAAGGATGTGATCGACCGCCACAAGTCCTTCTTTACTCGCCACGTGGGCGAGTTGATATTTCCCATTCATGTCCCCGATTGCATACACATTCGGGACAGATGTTCTCATGAACTCATCGGTTTTAACGCTGCTGCGATCAAGCTCAAGTGACAGCGCTTCAAGTCCTCCAAGGTTGGCTTTCATGCCCACACTTAAGAGCACTAAATCCGCTTCAAGTTCAGTCGCTTTTCCGTCTTTTTCATACGTCACCGTTGAGCCACTGACTTTCGTGACTGCGGCGCCGGTGTGAATGTTGACGCCGTCTTTTTCAAGTTTCTTTTGGAAGGCCACTTTCAGCTCTGCATCGACGCCTAAGAGGATCTCTTCTTCACGTTCAAGAATCGTCACTTCGGTGTCAATCGCATTGAAGACGGTCGCGAACTCAACCCCAATGACGCCACCACCAATGATGGCTAAGCGTTTGGGCTGTTCTTTAATCTCAAGCAACGATTTACTGGTCACCACGTGACCCGCTTCTAACGCTTCTTTGACCCCTTCAATGGGTGGGATAAAGGGTGAGGCGCCGGTCGCTAAGATAAGGTGCTTTGCTTGGAGTGTCTCATCTCCGACTTTGACGGTGGAAGCGTCTAAGACTTCACCAAAGCCATCAAAGATGGTGACACCGTTGTTTTTCAGCAAATACTTGACGCCACCGGTGAGCTTTTTGACGACTTTGTCTTTGCGTTTCATGAGCGCTTTAAAATCCATTTTAAAGGCCCCTTCGCTGACGTCAATGCCGTAGTCTTTGGCGTGTTTAAATTGGCTGTACACTTTGGCACTTTTAAGCAGTGCTTTCGTAGGAATGCAGCCCCAGTTCAAGCATGCGCCTCCGACGTTTTCTTTTTCAATGAGTGCGACGTTCAAGTTGTGTTGTGCGGCTTTGATCGCAGCGACATAACCGCCAGGACCCCCACCGAGCACAACCACATCAAATGTTTTCATGACGTCCTCCTAACTAAGTAACAATAACATCGGTTCGCTTAAGTACTTTTTGAGCACTTGAATGAAACGACCTGCATCGGCACCGTCGATCACACGGTGATCGATGGTGAGGGAGACTGGGAAGGTGTAGCGTGCCACAATCTCACCGTCGACAACCCAAGGTTTTTGGGTGATCGCACCCATACCTAAGATGGCGACTTCTGGGTGTTTGATGACCGGGGTTCCTAAGCTTGAGCCTAAGGCGCCGTAGTTGGTGATCGAAAAGGTGGTGTCTGAGAGATCGCTGAGTTGGAGTTTTTTCTCCCGTGCTAAGGTGGCGACACGGTCAACTTCTTTGGCTAGATCGAAAATCGATAAACGATCGGCGCCTTTAATGTTAGGCACCACTAAGCCCGAAGGCGTGTCGACCGCAATGCCTAAGTTGAAGTAGTCTTTGTAAATGATTTCTTCTGCGGCGTGGTCAAAGCTTGCGTTGAAAATAGGATGTTGTTTTAATGCAAGGACAATCGCTTTTAAGATGAGAGGTAAGTAGGTGAGTTTAGCGTCGTTGTCTTTGGCTAGGTTCTTTTGTTGGTTACGGAATTCAACCAGTTTCGTGACGTCAAACTCATCCATGACCGTGGTCGCAGGAATGACTTGGTTGGAAATGTTCATGGCATTGACGACGGCTTTACGTAAGGATGAAATTTTCTCACGACGCACTGGACGGTCGTTGAAACTTGGCATACTGACCGAAACACTGGGCGCGGATGCACTGGCTTTAGGGGCGTCGGTGCTTGCGGCTTTAGGAGCGTCAGATGACGCGGCTTCAATGTCGGATTTCATGATCCGGCCATTCGGACCACTGCCTTTTAAGGAAGTAATGTCAACGCCTAAATCACTGGCTAACTTACGTGCCACAGGGGTGGCGAGGACTTTTTTGTTGCTTTGGGCGTCTTCGCTGGCGCTGCTGTGTTCGTCACTGGAAGGCATCAGTTCATCACTGACTTCCACCGAGCCGACCACAGAGGCTCCTGATTCGCCTTTAGATTCCGTTTTTTTCTCTTCTTTCGGTGCTTCTTTTGCGTCTTCTTTAGGAGCTTTTTCACTTGGGTCTCCAATGATGGCTAAGGTTTCCCCGACGTGAATGGTTTCTCCGACTTTGGCGCCTTGTTTGATCAAGGTGCCATTTTCAGGTGATGGGATTTCGGCGTTGACTTTGTCGGTTTCGATGACAACGATGGTGTCGCCTTCGTTGACTTTGTCGCCTTCTTCAAAGAGCCACTTTAAAATGACGCCTTCGTGAATGCCTTCACCGATGTCTGCAAATTTAAAATCAATCATGGGCGCCTCCTTTAAATTTTGTAGCCTAAGATTTTGGTGATCGCATGATGCATTTTCTTCTCATCAATGGCGTGGTGATGTTCCCCTTTAGGAAGTGGGACCGTAATGTCAAAGCCATTGAGACGTTGTGGGGGTGCTTCTAAGTATTCAAACGCTTCTTCGTTGACACGCGCCATCAATTCAGACGCAACGTTGAAGCTTTGGACTTGTTCACTGATGACCAATAAACGGCCCGTTTTTTTAACGGAGTCAATGACCGCTGCGCTGTCCATCGGCGCGATGGTCCGCAGGTCAATGAGTTCAATCGATTTGTCCGTTTTATAGTTGGCGAGTGCTTTTTGTAAGTCTCTTAACACCGCGCCCCAAGACACGATCGTTAAATCGTCGCCTTTTTGGACGATTTTAGCTTTCCCGATTTCAACGGTGTACTCTTCTTCGGGCACTTCTTGTTTCCCGGCACGGTAAATTTTCTTTGGTTCAAAGAAAATGACTGGGTCTGGATCTTTGATGGCCGCAGTGAGTAAGCCTTTCGCGTCGTAAGGGGTGCTTGGAACCACGAGTTTTAAGCCTGGAATATGAGCAAAGAGTGTTTCGAGTGACTCTGAGTGATGCTCAAGCGCACGTACGCCACCACCCATAGGCATCCGGATGACCACAGGGAGGTTGTATTTCCCACGGCTACGGTTGCGGAAGCGTGCTAAATGCATCGCGATTTGGTTGTAGCCTGGGAACATGAAGCCTGAGAACTGGATTTCAGCCACGGGCTTTAAGCCATTGATGGCCATCCCCACAGCACTTCCGATGATCGCGGCTTCGGCGATGGGGGTGTCAAAGACACGGTCTTCGCCGTATTTCTTTTGTAACCCCGCGGTGACGCGGAACACGCCGCCTTCAAAACCGGCATCTTCACCAAAAACAACGACGGAAGCATCTTTTTCCATTTGTTGGTCAAGCGTTTGGTTGATCGCTTGTAAAAAGGTCATTTGTGCCATGGTTAGTTCTCCTCACTTTCTTTTAAGAAAGCTTTGTAGGCTTCTTTTTGTTTGGCTAGGTATGGTGGGAGTGTTTCATAGGTATAATCAAAGACCTCATCCACCGTAGGTGCTTGAGATTGTTCAACTTTCTTGAAGGTTTCACCGACAAGATCGGTGAGCTCTTGAACAAGTTTTTCTTCTTTTTTGTCGGTCCATAGTTTTTTGTTGATGAGGTAGTTGCGGAAGCGGATGATCGGATCTTTTTTCTTCCATTCTTCTACTTCTTCATCTTTACGGTAAATCGTTGGGTCATCGGAGGTGGTGTGTGGGCCTAAACGGTAGGTGTACGCTTCAATGAGTGTTGGACCTTCCCCTTTAATGGCACGTTCACGCGCTTCTTTGACCACCGCATACATGGCTAAGACGTCGTTTCCGTCGACTTGAACGCCAGGAATGCCGTAAGCGATCGCTTTTTGTGCAATCGTTTCGGATTTGGTTTGTTTATGACGTGGTGTGGAAATCGCGTATTGGTTGTTTTGAACGATGGTGATCATCGGCGCATTGTAGACTGCGGCGAAGTTCATGCCTTCGTGGAACTCACCATGGGATGTACCGCCATCGCCGATGTAGGTGAGGGCGACTTGGTCTTTTTTCTGAATTTTAGCCGCATACGCTAACCCAGCCGCATGCGAGATTTGGCTTCCGATGGGCACGTTCACTGGTAAGACATGGACGCCATCGTCAAAGCGTGAACCGAACTCATTCCCATACCAATATAAATAGGTTTGTTCAAGCGTGACGCCGTGGTATAAAAAGGCGGCCATTTCACGGAACGCTGGGGAGAGCCAGTCGGTTTTTTTAAGTGCAGCCATGGGCCCAATTTGGGCGGCTTCTTGACCTTGAACCGGGGCAAAGGTGAGCATCCGGCCTTGGCGTTGATATTGGAGCGCCTTGATATCGGCAATGCGCGCCAGCTGCATGACTCGGTACATTTCAAGCAACGTTTTGTCGTCAATCTCAGGGACGTCGTCTTTACTGACGATGTTCCCTTCTTGATCGAGGACTTGGAACATCTTTTTCTTGAGTGGATCGAAACGATCGACAATCGACATTTGATTATCCTCCTAATGGTTGTTTTGTTTCTGCGTGTACCCTTTGGTACAGGTAATGACGGATAAACCTGTATTACAGCATTACAATACCTTAAGGGTCTCATTTTTGCATGAAATATGCTTCTTTTTTACTGACGTTTGTTTTTTATGGAAGCATTTACAGACTGATGAGGCTAAAAAGTCATACTTTACTTTCAAAAAGAAAGCGGCCACGCTAAGTCGTTAGGCCGCTTGTTCTTTGATTTTACCTTGGCGATACGCGTCAATGAGACGTTTGAGATCGTCTATTTTTTCTTGGATGTGTTGACCGTTGTCGGTGTCGTAGATGTAGCTTCGGCGGGAGGCTAAATCTTCACTGTGGGTGATGGTGATGATGTCGCGTTCACGGTCGATCAACGTTTGATAGGTTTCAAAGCGACTGTGTGAGACAAGGAAAAACGCATAGGAGTCCGAAATCAACGTGTACCCACCAATGGCGGTGCGGTTGATGTATTGTTTGCTCATGCCCCCGTCAATGAGGTAGATTCGTTTATTGGCCAACACAACATCGTCCCCTTGGGTGATGTCGTGGGGGACGTGACCGTTGATCAGTTTGCCTTTGTCTAAATCAAGACCAAACGCTTCAAAGATGCGGTTTAATACGGTCGCGTCGGTTCGCAACGTGAAGTAGGGGTCCATGGTTTCTTTTTGCAAGGCCTTGTCGTCGAGGAAGTACCGCTCAAAGGTTTTCATGGCGTCTTTTGCAAACAACGGACTGATGGGCCCGCACCAACCATAAACAAAGTAATCGAGCGCAGGATTATGGGCGTCGTAGCGGTGTAAATAGGCATAGCGGATTTTTTCTTCTAAGAAATCCATGAGTGCTTTTCCACCGTAATCTTTCCCTTCGCTGACAAAGTGCTTGAAGGTGCCTTTTTCGGTGAGTGGGATGGCCGCATGAAACAGCAACGTTTGGTTGGTCTTTAAATACATGGCGCCCTTTTGGAAGAGGTACTTGATGTGTTTTTGTAACATTTCATTGTGTAAGAACACTTGTCTTAAATGTTGCATCACGTCCATCTCTTCACGGGTGAGCGCATACGGGTCTCCAGCAAAATCCACGGTGGGGAAATAGGTGTCTTTTAAAGGGTACGCTTTCCCGTTCAAAAGAATCCTGTTTTGGCCAGGATCGATTTTATCTAAAAGCAGTCGGTCTTCGAGGTTGAATTCAGGGTTGTGTTTAAAGACATCGCGTTCGAGTTTAAACTGGATGATGGTGATCGCTTTGTGCATTTTTGCGACCAGCTTTAAATCATCCAACGCTTTGGATGGTTCGGCCAATTGCGGTTTAAACAGTCGTGCGTCGTCGTTTTGATAGGCCTGCATGGCGAAGGTGGCGAGTGGTCTTAAGTTGATGCCGTAGCCGTCTTCTAAACAGTCGAGATTGTGATACCTTGCGGCGATGCGAATCACATTCGCAATGCACACCAATGAGCCTGAAGCGGCTCCCATCCAGATGAGGTCATGGTTGCCCCATTGAATGTCGACGTGTCGGCGTTTCATGATTTGTTCCATCACCAGATGAGGAAACGGTCCACGGTCAAAGATGTCGCCCACAATATGAAGACGGTCAATCGCCAAGCGGCGAATCAACCGGGAAAACTCCAGTAAGAGTTTGTTGGCACGTTTGGTTTCAAAGACGGCGTCAATGATGGCCTCATAATAGGCTTTCTTATCTTCGTGAGAGCGCGACTCATACAGCAGCTCTTGCATCACGTAGGAAAACTCTTGTGGCATCGTTTTACGCACTTTCGATTGCGTGTACTTGATGAC
>SKJA01000016.1 GCA_007116105.1 Candidatus Izemoplasma sp. | reverse complement strand
CTGCAAAAATTGTTCCATCAAAACGAGCATGTTTTAGACGCCACCCAAGAGACCTTGCTTGCGAACTATGCACAAGTGACTGGGTCTGGTCCAAAACTTCACAGCGCTTTAAGTGTGGCCGATAACGGGCCTAAAGACGTGACGTTGAAAAGCGGTGAAACGATTCAAGTCACCAGCGGTAATTATCGCTCTTACCTTGCAGATTTAGAAGACGCGGATGACCGTGAAGCGGTCTTTGCGGCGGTGTTTAAACACTATGTCTCCCGCAAACACACGTATGCAGAAATTTATAACACGGTGTTGCAAGCCGATGTGGCACGCATGAAAGCACGTAAATACGCTTCTTCTCTTGAATCTTATCTATTCTCTAACAACATCGATAAAGACGTCTTTTACAACATCTTAGCGGTCGCGAAAGAACACACCGCCCCCTTAAAACGTTATTATGCCCTTCGTAAACAGGCGCTTGGACTCGACACTCATCGCACCTTTGATCGTTTCATGCCTTTGGCTGAAGCGAAGAGTAAGTTTACCTATGAAGAAGCTAAAGCACTGTTTTTTGAGTCCATCGCGCATCTTGATGAAGATTTCCAAGCCAAAGCACACGATGCCTTGGCCGATGGTTATGTGGATGTCTATGAACAAGATGGTAAGGTCACAGGTGCTTACTCTTGGGGAGCTTTAAACGAGCATCCTTACATTCTCATGAACTACGATGACACGCTCAACAGTGTCTTCACCTTAGTCCATGAAGCGGGGCATGCGATGCATTCGCTTTGGGCTAAAGAGCATCAGCCTGTGGCAACACAAAACTACACCATCTTTGTTGCAGAGATTGCCTCAACGTTCAATGAGCATCTTTTGCTTGATCACATCATCGCTCATAATGCTGGCTCAAAAGAAGATCAAATCGCCTTGTTACAACAATCGATTGATGACATCATGGGGACTTTCTACCGTCAAGTTCTGTTCGCGTCGTTTGAAGATCAAGCGCATAAGCTGGCTGAACAAGGTCACCCCATCACCCATGAGTCTTTAAGTCAGATCATGATTGATTTATATAAAGACTTTTACGACATTGACATCACCAAAGAGCCTGGACAACAATATGAGTGGGCCTACATTCCCCATCTATTTAACACCCCTTATTATGTCTACCAGTATGCGACCAGCTTTGCGGCAAGCTTAAAGCTGTATGAACTGGTGAAAGAGAATCCAGAAAACATTACATTACACAAGCAACTGCTTGCTTCTGGTGGGAACGCTTGGCCGATTGACCAAGTCAAACAAGCTGGCATCGACCTCACTCAAAAAGAGGCCTTCACCGCCGTCGTCGAACGCTTAAATACATTGTTAGACGCCTTAGAGCTTGCATTAAACGCTTAAATTGATTACAATACAGCTAACACAAAGATGAAGGAAAAGTAACAGACACACACAAAGCGAGTTTAGAATGGTGAAAGCTAAACAACGTCTGTGAATGGGCCTTTTAAGTGGTGCTAATCCCACCCGTATCTCGGCGTTAACGAGCGAGTGAAAAAGTAAGGTGGTACCGCGATCATTCGCCCTTAATCTAGGTTAAGGGCGTTTTTTATTAGGAGGATATTTTATGAAACACATTGTCTCAGGCATTAAGCCCAGTGGTGACTTAAACTTAGGCACCTATTTGGGCGCCATCAAAAACTTCGTTTCCCTGCAAGAACGTTTTTCTGAGCACCACTTCTTTTTGTTCATCGCCGATCTTCACGCGATTACCGTCGCGCAAGACCCGCAAAAGTTAAGACAAGCCACAAAGAACCTTGCTGCGTTATATTTAGCGTGTGGCCTTCAAGAAGAACGGTTGTCGCTGTTCGTGCAATCGGAAGTTGCGGCCCATACCCAAATGAACTACTACTTACAGTGCTTTGCTTATATGGGAGAACTCGAGCGAATGACCCAGTTTAAAGATAAAGCGCAAAAACAAGAAACGGGCGTGTCGAGTGCCTTATTTACCTACCCAGTGCTCATGGCAGGGGATATTTTGCTATACGACGCGGAGTATGTCCCGGTGGGCGACGATCAAAAACAGCATCTTGAGCTCACACGTGATCTAGCCACACGGATGAACAACCGTTTTGGCGAACTCTTTGTGGTGCCAAAACCTTTGATTCCAAAAGTGGGTGCTCGTATCATGGGGCTGCAAAATCCCACAAAAAAAATGTCCAAATCGGACACCAACGTTAAAGACATTATTTATCTGCTAGATCCGCCCAACATCATTGAAAAAAGAATCAAGAGTGCCGTCACCGATTCGGAGGGAACGGTACGATTTGACCCGCAAAACAAACCGGGCATCAGCAATTTATTGACCATCTATGCGGCCCTTGAATCTTTGAGCATTGAAGACACTCAAGCACGGTTTGAAAGCACATCGTATGCGGACTTCAAACAAGCGGTAGCTGATAAGATCATCGAACATCTCAAGCCCATTCAAGCACGCTATCACGAACTGATAGGCTCCAGCACGCTCGATGACATCTTAAATCGCGGACGTGATGACGCTTCAAAAATCGCCAATAAAAAAGCCCAAACGCTTGCAAAACGTTTAGGCTTGGGTCGCAATATTAAGCCGTCCCGTTAATTTCTGAAATGGTGTCGCTGAGGCTTTCAAGTGCTTTAGCGGCGCCTTCTCCTTCAACGGTGATGCGCACCAATGACCCCTTAGGAATGCTTAAAGACAACAATCCCATGATGGACTTGAGATCAACTGTTTCACTCTCATAGGTCAGAAGAATTTTGTGGCTGGTAAATGAGTTAGCTCGTGCAACGAGCAGCGTTGCAGGACGTGCATGGAGGCCTTGTGGGTTGGTAATAACGAAGTCTTTGTGCATCAGGGTTCACCTATCTTTCTAAGTGTTTTTCGAGCGATTGATAAACCGCTTCGGTGGTGGTGTGTGAAGCATAGTGAAACTTTAGTGTTGGGCCTACGATGTTTAAAGCTGTAATGCCGGTGGCTTTAATGGCTTCTAAATCGAGGGTTTGAACATCATCGACGGTAAGATTTATCTTGTTTCTAACGAAACTCAATTGTTTGATGGATTCCAAAGGAATCAAATGACTGAGTGCTTCTACTTTAGCGGATGGATCAACCTTAGGCGCTTGCTTGCTTTTGGTGAAAACCAGCACGAAGATGACACTCACAGCGATCAAGCCAGCGAGGATGATGATCAGAGTGATCGGGATGTCGTTGAGATTGACCATGCAATCGCACTCCTTGTGTAAGGGTTTTTAGTAAGTTATATTTTAGCATACTATCGTTGAATTTCAAAGCATTTCATGTATAATTAATTGAGGTGTCCATTATGCTTAAAATAAGACAAGCACGCAGCAAAAAGGCTATTATTGAACACTTTAAAGTGCGTGGTGAAGTGTTCATTTTAGAACAACATGTCTCTTGGGATGAAGAGTTTGACCACTGGGATGAGACCGCGATTCATTTCAATGCCTATCAAGACGGACACATTGTCGGTGTGGCACGCCTTTACCAAAACAAAGTGGGACGTGTCGCCGTTTTGAAAAGCCATCGTCGCCAAGGCATTGGTGAAGCTTTAATGAAGGCGGTTGCTAAGTACGCAAAACAACACGGTTTAACGACCCTTGAACTCGGTGCTCAACTTCAGGTACAAGCCTTTTACGAACAACTGGGGTATGAACCTTATGGGGATCACTTTATGGATGCGAACATCGAACACATCATGATGAGAAAGAAGGTTTGAGATGCCAATACGAGTGGTAGAAGCCATCGTAGAAATTCCGATGGGAACGAAAAACAAATATGAAATTGATAAGCAGCGTAATCGCATTAAGCTCGATCGTGTGTTATATTCAGAGATGACCTACCCAGCTGAATATGGCTACATTGAATGGACTTTAGCCGAGGATAATGACCCTTTAGACATTCTAATTTTAGCCTCCACCAAAACCTTTCCAGGTTGCATCGTGGATGCGCGTGTGATTGGCTATCTAGACATGCTTGATAACGGGGAAAAAGACCAAAAAATCATTGCGGTGATGGACAAAGACCCACGTTTTGAACACATTCAAAGCATGGCAGATGTCCCCACTCACATGCTTCGGGAAATTAAGCATTTCTTTAAAACGTACAAAGATTTACAACAAAACAAAGTGGTCGAGGTGCATGGGTTTTATGACCACGATGAAGCAAACGAACTCATCGATACGTGTTTAGCACGTTACCAACAACAAAAGGAGGCCAAATAACTATGGCAAATCGCGTCAAAATCGTCTTTGATCATCAATACAATGGGCTGTTACATGCGCCTAATGGAACGGTCAGATTAGGTCCTGAAAAGGGTGCTCTTGCGCCTTATGACTTATTGTTGGGAGGCTTAGGCGGTTGTTTAAACCACACCTTCCAAAGCATCGTTGATAAGCAACGAATTGAGATCGAAGCGGT
This sequence comes from Candidatus Izemoplasma sp., assembly GCA_007116105.1. Classification (GTDB taxonomy): domain Bacteria; phylum Bacillota_I; class Bacilli_A; order Izemoplasmatales; family Izemoplasmataceae; genus CSBR16-87. Next base: position 2,962 of record SKJA01000016.1, on the reverse strand, counting down.
TCAATATGACATTGAAGGCATTAAACGAGATGAGGTGCCCACCACACTCAAAGAAGTGATGGTTAAAGTGGTTGTCAAAGGGGTTCCTGAAGGTGCTGAACACAAAATTGAAAATGCTTTTGAAAAAGCAACACGCTATTGCAGTGTCTACCAAACACTGTCGCATGTCGCTGAAATGAAATATGAGTTGACACTAAAATAGACCCGAGGGTCTATTTTTTTATGATTTCATGGGCGGCTTTTTCCAACCGGTTCATGACCGCTTGTGAGAGCGGATCTTCTAACAACCCGTGGACGATGATTTCATCGTGGTGTCCTTCATCCATGTTTCTTAAGCGTTCATAGAGTCGTTTAGCGAGTGTTTCTGGGTCGTAAAGCGATCCCCATGGGTATAGCGTACAGGCGGGCAATAAGGACGCTATTTCATCGACCGCTATCACGGCGAGGTTGCGTGCTTTACTTTGCTTAATGGCTTCTGACATCGCTTGAACCATAAAAGACTCGGGGCCATCAAACAGTTTCACCGTGCCGCGGGGTTGGTAATGTTGGTATTTCATGCCCGGCGCTTTAGGCACATCGTCTGCTTTCGTGGGTTGGGAGGCAATGATGGGTTTTTGAAGCACCGTTTCAATCATGTCCGCACTGATGCTGCCGGGTCTTAACAGCACGGGCACGTCGCCTGAGACATCCAAAACGGTGGATTCTAGTCCTAGAGTACTCGGACCCCCATCCACAAGGGCGAAGACTTTTCCGTATAAATCCTCATACACGTGTTCAAACAATGTGCTCGAAGGACGTCCAGAGAGATTGGCACTGGGTGCTGCCAAGGGAACGTTGGCTGTGGCGATGATTTGACGGGCCATGGGATGGTTCGGAAAACGAACCGCGACGGTGTCAAGTCCGCCGGTTAAACGAGGTGAAATGCTCTCTTTTTTCTTGAAGACTAAGGTTAAAGGGCCAGGCCAAAAACAACGCATGAGTGCTTTGGCGTCTTCGCTTACGTCTTCGACAATGGAACTGAGCATGTCTTCATGCGCGATGTGTAAGATTAAGGGATTATCTGAAGGTCGTCCTTTAGCAGCATAGATTTTGGCAATGGCGTGTTCGTCTAAGGCGTTTCCACCAATACCATAGACTGTTTCCGTAGGAAAAACCACCAAGTCCCCTTGGTGGATGATTTGATTGAGTCTTTGTAAAGTCTCTTCAGTTAAAGGTTGTTCTTTAATGATAAGCGTCTTCATCTTAGGTCTCTTTCTTTAACGTTTGAAGGATGGTGTTTAAAGGATGGGGTCGTGCATGATAGTAGCCTTGAGAATAGGCACAATCCATGTCCTTAATCATCTGATAGGTTAGTTCCGTTTCAACACCCTCCGCAACCACTTCAAGTTCCAATATTCGTCCTAAACTTAGAATCGTGTTGACGATGTCTTGTGCTTTTTGATCGCCTTCCATTTGACTGATGAAGCGACGGTCAATCTTAAGATAATCGAATGGAAACGTACTAAGATACGCCAGCGATGAGTAGCCTGTACCAAAATCGTCAATGGCCAATTTAAACCCTTCTTCTTTTAACACTAAAAGACGATTCAAATCAAGATCGGTGGTCGACATTAAATTGGTTTCCGTGATTTCAAGCGTGATGTCCTGTGGTTTTAAGCCGTTGATTTTTAAGTGTTTGTGCAGATGTTCACTGAACAAAGGCTCTTTAAGCTGCAAGGCCGAGATGTTGATCGAAAGGTACACATCCTCGTGCGCTTTGAGTCTAGGTAAATCACTGAGCGCTTGCTGGATGATCCAAGCCCCTAGGTCATGAATGACGCCCAAGCGTTCAGCCAATTGAATGACTTGTAGAATGGGAATGCTTTGATAGTCTGGGTGGAGCCACCGCAACAGTGCTTCGTAGCCTACGACTTTATCTTTGACGATGTCAAAAATAGGCTGGTAAAACAACGTAAACTGACCCTCTTGAATGGATAAAACCAAGGCCTCTTCCATGTTTTGTTCTTCAATCAGTTGATAATTGATGTGGTCGTTATAATACTCGATCGCATTCCCGCCAGCTTTCTTCACTTGAAGCTTGGCGATGGTTGCTTGATGTATCGTTTGAAGGTGATCGGTTTGAATTTCAAGTTCACTCACACCCACACTGACTCTGAGTGCAAACCGTTGTCCAGAAACTTCAAACGGTTGGTGGATTGCTTCAAAAAGTGCTTCAATCCGTTCTTTTAATGTTGTCCAGCCCTCTGCATGCATCAACATGATCATTTCATCACCATAAAAGCGTCCTGCAATTTCATGGATGCCTAAATGGCGCTCGACGAGTTGCGCAAGTGCGCGAAGAATTTGGTCTCCCGTATCATGACCACTGATGGAATTCAGACGCTTAAAATCATCAATTGAGACAATCACGAAGCCCTTCGTGCGGTGGGCAGTTTCAGGATGATGAATCGCACGTGGAAGTTCAAGTAAAAAGGTGTTGAGATTGTAAAGACCAGTGATGGAATCAAAGTAAGTGAGTTGCTTGATTTGACGAATCATCACGTTAAAGCTACGCGCCGCATCCCCTAGTTCATTACCTAAAGAATCATCTGCGATGACATTGAGGTTTCCTTGGGCGGCTTTATCAAATGTTTTCTGGAGTGCTAAGACCGGTTTAGAAACACGGTTTGAGAAATAAAACGCTTGAATCACAGCCAATCCTACCAAAATACTGAGCCCTATGACAAAGGTATTGATGGCATTGCGATAGGGCGCTGAAATGGCGCGCGCATTAAAACTTAACACAATGAACCACTCAGGATTGCTTTCGATTGGCGCATAAAAAGCCTCACGACGAGTGTCGTCTTCGAAATGGATGAAGTCTCCGCGACTTTCGGTGAACGGAAGGATACCACTCTCTCTATCTTCATCAAACAGAGGTTCAAACAAGCGCTCCGGGGTGCGATGGGAAATGATGAGTCCT
>SKJA01000073.1 GCA_007116105.1 Candidatus Izemoplasma sp. | reverse complement strand
TCTTCAGTGGCGGTATGCGCAAAGCCATAATAGATGGTCATCCCGCGTCCCATGATATGTTCGATGCTGCCATGGCCAATCGCCCCGGTGATGACGGCCTCCACCTTAGCCTCAAGCAACCGATCAAACACGGCTTCATAAGTCTCAAATGAGTGGTCTATGCTCTCTCGCTTAACCATTCCTTCTTCAAACACATCATACACGACTAAGGTTTTCACATGGGCAAAGTGGGTTGCCACAAACCCTCGTTCTTCTGTGACCGCAATTTTCATTGAGCACCTCCAAAGGATTGTTCAAACCACGATTCAATCGCGTCAAGAATTTGTGTTCTTTGAGCGGAAGGCGATAGAGTCGCCTCACCATCCCCACGCTGAGCACCATACGCGCCAAACCCGGCATGGTTTCCACCATCAAGCATGACAAAGGTGGTGTTTGAAGGAAGGTGTTCACGCGTAGCCTCAAAGGCTTCTTGATTCAAAATTAAATCCTCACTGCCTTGAATCGACAACACCGCCAACGGTAAATCCACCAACGATAACCCTTCAGCTGGATACGCCGCCATTAAAATCAAGCCATCCACGCGTTCAGGGTTTCGGTCCACAAAAAACGCAGCACTCGCTCCACCCAAAGAATGGCCTGCTAGAATGAGCGGACCTTCCACAAGGTCTAAGTAATCCTGTGCACGGTTAATGCCCAAAATGGCTAAATTCAGCGGCATCCTTACGACAATCACACGGTAACCTTTAAGCGCAAGCGCATTGCCAAGCAACAAGTAACTTTCTGGTTCGACAAAGCCTCCTGGATAAAACACCACCGTCGCTTTGACGTCATCGAAAGGATGAAGCACCACCGCGGTGCCAAGATCTTCGACATGGTCAAGACTCAAGACCGCAAGAGATTGTGTGGTCGGGGCGTACGTTAAGATGCGAATCGTCAACAAGGCCCCTAAAGACAATGTGATTAGCACAAGGCTGATGCCTATAAGCCAGCGATATTTTCGTTTCATCATGGATCACCTCATATAACCTATTTAACACCAAATGCGATAAAAAAAACACAGACATGCTGTGTTTAGTGTTGATTCTCAACAATTCGACCGCCTAAACCGCGACGGAACAAGTCAAAGATTTCTTTGACGACTTGGGCATTTTGTAAATACCCATTCGATTTCAAAAAGCGGAACATATGCACCAACATCACCAATGTTTCGTCGCTTAAGTCGGTTTGAATACGACCTTCTTGTCGTCCTTGTAAGATGAGACTTTTCGTGCCTTCAAAAATGGTTTCAGGGTCACGTTTCAAAAGCGCCTTCTCTCGTTGAATTAAACGCTCAACAAAATCTTCGTGGTACCCCTCATAACGATTGATTTCATAGCGTACAAGTTTTTCAAGACGCGACTCAAAAGAACCTTCTTGCATCATGATGTCGTTGGCTTCCTGTGATTTTCGTTCAAGAGTGTCATCTAAGGATGCTTCAATCAACCCTTTTTTATTCCCAAAATAATGGTAGATGGTCACATGTGAGACATCCGCTACTTTGGCCAAATCCATGATGTTGACTTCTTTCACGCCCTGTGCTTTAAACATTTGATGCGCACATGAAAGAATGTGTTGTTTCTTTTGTTCGGTTCGCCTTTCAAATCCATTCATCATCACGGTACCCTTTCATAATTCTTAGACTACATTGGCTATATCATAATGTTATCTTATCTTATCACTTTATGCAATGCACAACGCTTGAAAAAAAACTAAGCCGCACGCGGCTTAGTCTTTACGTTTGTAACGTCGGCGATTCAAAAAGGCTTGGACCACAAGCCAAATGGTAAAGAAGAAAACGGCTTGTACAAGCATCTCAAAGTAGCTTAAATCTGGTGATAAGAAGGCGTTAAAGCCCACATACACAGCCGTGCCAATGACACCACTGACTAAGATATAAATCCAAGCGGTTCGCTTGCTCGGGTAACGTGGTTCCATCTTATATCCCCAAGAAGATGCTTGCAAGTAAGAAATACACCAACAAGCCTGAAATGTCTTTAATGGTTGTGATAAAAGGCGCTGCGGCTGCGGCTTGATCCGCGCCGGATTTTAACAGTAAAAACGGAACCATAAATCCAAGCGCCGTCGCAATCGTAATCGTGAACAACAGTGCCAAGCCTATCACAATCGCCAAGTTGAGATCGTTTTGCCAAACAAACACAATCAAGGCCCCACTGAGACCTAGAAAAATACCCATCGAAAAGCCAACCAGCACTTCCTTACCCCATTGACGGATGAAACGCGGGAAATCAATTTGACCTAAAGCCAAGGCCCGGGTGAAAATGGTCGAGGATTGTGTGCCGACATTCCCGCCCATGTCCATCACCACCGGAATGAAAAAGGCGAGTGCTGCGACAGCCATCAGCGTGTCTTCAAACCCACTGATGACACCCCCGGCCACCATCCCACCCGCAAGGGTGATCAGTAAAAAGGGCACACGGACCTTCCAAATCTGCCAAAGCGTACCACTGACAAGAATCTTTGAACGGTCTGTTTCACGGTTTGAAAATTCTAAAAACCCTGAACTTGTGAGTTCTCGGTCAATTGCGTCATCTTCTAAGATGTCCATCGCATCGTCGACGGTGACGACGCCGATAAGACGGTCATCTTTATCGACAATTGGGACGGCTAAGAGATCGGAATCTTGGAGCAGTTTCGCAACGTCTCCATCGTCTACATCGACAAACGCTTTAATCGGATCTTCCATCATAATGTCATCAATGAGACCTGTGGGATCGGCTAAAATTAAATCACGCAGTTCAATCATGCCCTCCAGTTGACGTGTGGCATTGGTCACATAAAGATGATAAATGGTTTCGATGTCGTCGCCGACTTTACGAATTCGATCCAGTGCTTCTTGAACGGTTAAACCTTTTTTGAAGGAGATGTATTTTGGGGTCATGATGTTACCTGCAGATCCGCTGCGGTAACCCATGACGAGCGTGGTCAAATCTTTTTCTTTTTTTGATAAGGACAACAATAAATGTTTCGCAACTTTCGCTGGAAGTTCATCCATCAACGCGGCTCGGTCATCCGGTTCTAGACTCTTGAAGTAATTGACTGCGTCGTTGTCTGAAAAACTTTGAATAAGCTCTTGTTGAATGTCTGTTTCAATGTATTCAAACACTTCAAGTGCAGTATCTTTATCAAGCAAACGAAAAACCACCGACTGTTTCCCGGGTTCGAGCACTTCGATGATGTCCGCTAACAAATATGGTTCTAACTCATTCACGTAGTGTTTCAGTTGTTCATTCTGATGATTCACAATCATGTTGCGAATCTCTTTTAACCGATGAATTTTTTCTTTTTCCATGGGCATACGTCCTCTCTGTGACGCTAAAAAAAAGCCGTCTTTAGACTAAGCCTATTATACTGGATTTTGGCTTTTCTTTCAATGAAAACAAAAAGACGCCAATGTGACTTGGCGTCTTTTTCCATCTTATTTAAAGGCTAGGAATCCATCATCCGCAAGGATGGTTGATCCGTTGACTGCACTCGATTCCGAGGAGAGAAGCCATACCGCAACGTTCGCAACTTCAGAAGCACTCAGCAACTGATTGCGCATGTGCGATCCTTGTAAAAACTTAAGCGCCTCTTCATCAAGGGCACCACGCACCATGGGCGTGTCGGTAAAGCCTGGCGCAATCGCGGTGACGCGAATGCCGTGAGGCGTGTAGGCTTGTGCCCCTGATTTGGTCAGTGACACCACTGCCGCTTTGGTCGCATTGTAGTGAGGGCTGGTCGCAGCGCCAACAAAGCCATAAATCGACGCTGTATTAACAATAGATCCTTCTTTCACGCCGAGTTCAACCATTTTATTACCAGCGTATTGAATGCCGTAGAAGACGCCGTCTAAGTTGATGCGCATCATCCGGTCATAGTCTTCACTGCTAAGTTCTGGGAATGGCGCTAACGCACCAATGCCCGCATTGTTAAACATGCCTGTCAAGGTGCCATATTTATCCACCGTGAAGTCAATGCATGCTTGAATGTTTTCCTTTTTACTGACGTCTAAGTGATACGCCGCAGCTTCTTTTTTTGCCTTCTTGATCTCTAGAACCACCTCTTCAGCCAATTCCATGTTGATGTCCGCAACCACCACACTGACGTCCTGATGGGCCAGCTTGAGTGCTGCTTCTTTACCGATACCTGAGGCACCTCCGGTCACGATAATGACTCTTTTCATGTGAATCCTCCTTTAGATTTAGTGTGGTACTGTATGGTTTCACCCTACGGTGTTAAACCCAAATTTCACCCCATGATTGCATCGCTTCTAAGACGGGTTTTAGTTGTGAGCCCTTGGGGGTTAACGTGTACGCATCGTACGCACAATCGTCACAAGGCACACGTTTGACAATCTCTGAGGCTTCGAGTTCTTTCAGTCGTTGAGAAAGCACCTTCGCACTGCAGGCAATGGTGTGTTGAAGTTCAGTGAAACGTTTTGGTTGGTCTAACAGTTGACGGACGATAAGACCTGTCCAACGTTTTGACAACAAGGTAGCTGTATAAGAAAATTTAGGACACAGTTGGGCCGTCATATCGATCACCTCTTATAAGCATTATACCGTGAGCGCTTACATAAGTAAAGTAGGTGTCCGTTGGACGCTTCAAGAAGACCTTTATGCTATAATGATAAAAAAGTAAAAGGAGTTCATATGCCCCCACTAGTGATACTGACCATCATGATAGCAGTCATCAGTCTAATTTCCATTGGTTTATCGAGTTTGCTTTACAAACTCAAGCCGATTGCAGTGTTTGTGTTTCCTCTGTTTTCATTGGCCATAGCGGGGACGAGTTTTATCCAAGCCCGTGCAAGCAACGACCTTGGTGGTCTTGGTTTCATCATCTTCGCATTCGTCTTCTTTATCGCCTTTGTTGTCAGTGGTATCTACGCGCTTGTAAAATACGCAAAAATTGCAAAAGAAACGTAAAAACGCCTGTCAAAAGGCGTTTTTTTTATTTATAAACTTTATGTTTATAAGCGCTTACTTTAGCCTATATTTACTAGGAAATAGCCGTTATTTACGTTACAATGAAGGTGTGTCAAATCTATATGACAGAAAGTAGGTAAAAGAATGCATTTAGACAAAGTTTTAGATGAGTCTATGTTGGATGGTGCGCTGCTTAGTGAGCTCGATGGCTACATTGAGACACTCGAAGGCGACTTACAAGAACAACTCATCCATGTGCTGCACAAAGCACAAATCATGTTTGGGTATTTGCCGCCAAACTTGCAGCGTCACATTGCGTTAAAACTCAACTTACCCAGTGCCCATGTCAATGGCGTCGTGACGTTTTACTCCTTTTTTAACCAAGAGCCCATGGGTAAATACACGGTCAGTGTCTGTATGGGAACCGCGTGTTTCGTGAAGGGCGCCGATAAAGTCTTAGACATGGCCTTAAAAGAAGCTAAGAGTGAGCGTAACAAAATCTCTGATGATGGTCTTTTTACCATCAAAGATGTGCGCTGCATCGGAGCGTGTGGGTTAGCACCTGTGTTAACCGTCAATGAGAAAGTGTATGGCAACGTCGAACCAAAAGAAATGCGGAAAATCATTAAGAAACACCAAGGAGAACGCCATGAGGATTGAATCGTTTGAAGCGTTAAAGACTTGGAAAGCATCGTTTCCAAAACGTGAGGATTTCAAACTCACGATGTTGGTGTGTGCCGGAACCTCTTGCATTGCTTCTGAGGCACAAATCATTGTGGACATGTTTGATCATTTGATTCAAGAACATGACCTTCATGGCAGTGTTCAGTTGATCAAGACCGGCTGTTTTGGGTTTTGTGGACAAGGTCCGATTTTAAAAGTCGAACCCGGGGACATCAATTATGTCCGTGTCAAAGTACAAGATGTTCAAGAGATTTTTGAATCTCATATCTTAAACGGTGAAGTGCTGACGCGCTTACTGTACCGTAACCCTGGAGAAGACACTGTCAGTGAAGACGCTTCGGGAATGGATTTTTATAAAAAACAACACCGTGTGGCTCTACGTAACTGTGGCGACATTGACCCTGAAGACATTCGACATTATGTGGCCAAAGATGGCTATTTTGCACTCGCTAAAGCACTCACCCTCATGACACCTCAAAGTGTCGTTGAAACCGTCAAAGACTCTGGTTTAAGAGGCCGTGGCGGTGGTGGTTTTTCAACGGGTTTAAAATGGCAGTTCACCGCCGCTGAACCAGGAGATGAAAAATACGTCATTTGTAACGCCGATGAAGGCGATCCTGGGGCCTTTATGGACCGTTCAATCAGTGAGGGAGATCCTCATGCGATCATCGAAGCGATGGCCATTGCAGGCTATGCCATTGGCGCATCGCATGGACTAATCTACATTCGAGCAGAGTATGGATTGGCCACCGATCGTTTACGGACTGCCATCAAAGATGCACAAGCCCATGGCTTTTTAGGGAAAAACATCTTTGGATCTGGTTTTGATTTTGATGTTGAAATTAAACTTGGCGCAGGCGCTTTTGTCTGTGGTGAAGAAACCGCTTTAATCCGTTCGATGGAAGGCTTCCGAGGAGAACCCGATAAGAAGCCACCGTTCCCCTCACAAAGTGGCTACCGTGGAAAACCCTCGAACGTCAACAACGTTGAAACATTTGCAAATGTGCCTGCCATTATTTTGCATGGTGCGGACATGTTTAAAGCCATTGGGACCCAAAAGTCCTCTGGCACAAAGGTTTTCGCTTTAGCTGGACACATCCGTAACATTGGTTTAGTGGAAGTGCCGATGGGCACCACGTTCCGGGAAATCATCTTTGATATTGGTGGCGGACATCCTAAAGGCAAAGCCATTAAAGCCATCCAAATTGGTGGCCCAAGCGGCGGCGTCATCACACCTGAGTATTTTGATACCGCAATCGACTACGATTCCTTGCAAGCGATTGGTGCGATGATGGGTAGTGGAGGCATGATTGTCATGGATGAAGATTCTGACATGGTTGAAATTGCCAAGTTCTACCTCGATTTTACCCAGGATGAGTCCTGTGGTAAATGCACACCGTGCCGGATTGGAACCAAACGGATGTATGAAATTCTCCACCGTCTTACCAGCATGGAAGGCTCACCTGAGGATTTAGAACGTTTGCGTTCATTGGGTGAGAACATTAAGGTATCGTCGCTGTGTGGTTTAGGACAAACCGCACCTAACCCTGTGCTCTCAACGCTCCACTTCTTCCCTGAAGAATATGAAGCCTATGCTTACCGTACGAAGCGGACCGCATACTCGATTGACATGAAAAAGTGTATTGGGTGTACTAAGTGTGCCCGCGTGTGTCCTGTGTCTTGTATCGTAGGAAAGGTCCGTGAAGCCCATGTGGTCACGGAAGCCGATTGTATTGGTTGTGGTGCATGTTATGATGCTTGCCCAGTCGATGCTGTCTTGAGACCTTAGGAGGCTATCTGATGAAAATACTACATAAAATGATCACCTGTTACATCAACGACTTACCTGTCACGGTCGAAAAAGGCACCACCGTCTTAGAGGCTGCCAAACGTGTTGGGATTCATGTTCCAACGCTATGCCACCTCGATTTACATGACCTTGGTGTTGTCAACAAATCAGC